>NZ_JAVWFO010000001.1:0-89662 GCF_036641015.1 Anaerorhabdus sp.
ATAAAAAAATTCGCTAAAATAGCGAATTATTTAAAATTGTCATTACCTTTATCTTTTACAATAACATCATGAGCTCCACCTTCAACGATAGATGTAGCGCTCACTAATGTCAATTTGGCATTTTCTTGCAATTCGAGAATTGTAAGTGCACCACAATTACACATTGTAGATTTAACTTTTGCCAATGTTGTTAATACATTGTCTTTTAAAGGTCCAGCATAAGGTACGTAAGAATCAACACCTTCTTCAAAACTTAATTTACCAGCACCACCTAAATCGTAACGTTGCCAGTTACGAGCACGATTGCTTCCTTCGCCCCAATATTCTTTAACGAAGTTTCCGTTAATCATTAATTTATTTGTTGGTGATTCTTCAAATCTTGAGAAATAACGACCTAACATTACAAAGTCACTACCCATTGCAAGGGCTAGTGTAATATGGTAATCGTAAACGATACCCCCATCAGAACAAATAGGAATATAGACACCTGTTTTTTCGAAATATTCGTCACGTGCTTTCGCAACTTCGATGACTGCAGTTGCTTGTCCACGCCCAATACCTTTAGTTTCACGAGTAATACAGATTGACCCTCCACCAATACCAACTTTAATGAAATCAGCACCAGCTTCAGCTAAGAAATCAAATCCTTCCTTGTCAACTACATTTCCTGCTCCTACTTTAACAGTATCGCCATAATGTTCACGAATCCAGCCAATAGTAATTTTTTGCCAATCGCTGAATCCTTCACTTGAGTCAATACAAAGAACATCTGCGCCAGCTTCTACTAATGCAGGTACTCGTTCAGCATAATCTCTAGTATTAATACCAGCACCCACTACATAACGCTTATCACTATCTAGTAATTCATTCGGATTTTCTTTATGAGAATCATAATCTTTTCTAAATACAAGATAAACAAGATTATTATTGTCATCAATAATAGGAAGAGTATTTAATTTGTGTTCCCATATAATATCATTACAATCACTCAAAGTGCTAGATACATTAGCAGTAACTAACTTTTCAAACGGTGTCATAAATTCAGAAACTTTTGTTGTAGAGTCAATTCTTGATACACGATAGTCACGGCTTGTTACCATACCTAACAATTTACCATTTGCACTACCATCATGTGTAACAGGCATAGTTGAATGTCCTGTCTTTTCAAGTAATTCAAGCACATCGTTCAGTGTTTGATTAGGTGTTAAATTAGAATCACTTCCTACAAAACCAGCTTTATAATTTTTAACTCTAGAGACCATTGCAGATTGTGATTCAATGCTTTGAGAGCCATAAATGAATGCAACTCCACCTTCTTTTGCTAAAGCAATACCCATTTTTTCACCGGATACAGACTGCATAATTGCACTTACCATTGGGATATTTAAAGAGATTGCTGGTTCTTCACCTTTTTTATATTTAACTAGTGGTGTCTTCAAACAAACTTTATTTGGAACACAATCACTACTTGAATAACCTGGTACTAATAAATATTCACTAAACGTATGACTTGCTTCATTGTAATAAAATGCCATGAATTTTTTCTCCTCCTCAATTTATAATTTATGTAATTATAGTTCAAATTGTCTTTTAAGTAAAGGCATTTTGATATATAATCATAGAGATAGCGAGGAAAAATAATATGAAGTTAAAAAATAGTTTCTTTTATACTTTAAGAGAAAATGTAAAAGATGAAGATTCAAAAAGCAGTAATCTATTAGTACGTGCAGGAATGATTAAAAAAAGTTCTGCAGGAGATTATATGATTCTTCCCCTTGGGTATAAAACATTAAATAATATTACACAAATTATCCGTGAAGAAATGAACGCTACTGATTGTCAAGAGCTAATCATGCCCGCTTTACTTCCTGAGGAAGTGTATGTAGCATCTGGTAGACGTGAAGGTTTTGGAAAAAGTATGTTTTCTTTAAAAGATCGTTTTGGAAAGCCATTTGTTTTGGGTCCTACTCACGAAGAGTTATTTGCAATTGCTGCACAAATGAAAATACGTTCTTATAAAGATTTACCTTTTTCTTTATATCAAATACAAACTAAATATAGAGATGAACCACGTCCACGTTTTGGATTAATTCGTGTTCGTGAATTCATTATGAAAGATGCTTATACATTCGACTCTGATGAAGCCGGTCTTGATATAGCTTATAGTAAACAGTTTAATGCCTATAAAAAAATATTTGATCGTTTAGGATTGGATTATAAAATTGTACGTGCAGATACTGGTGTTATGGGTGGATTACTATCGGAAGAGTTCCAAGCAGTAACAGACATTGGTGAAGATATTCTAGTACTTTGTGATAATTGTGATTACGCAAGTAATATCGAAGTAGCTGGATGTGTCAACACTGATGAGGCAACAACACTTGAAACAATGAAATTAGAATGTGTTGAAACACCTAATGCTCGTACGATTGAAGAAGTTGTAGATTTCTTAAAACAACCTGCGAGTAAATTTGTAAAAACTTTAGTGTATAAAGTTGATGACAAAGTGGTTGCTTGCATGGTTAGAGGTAATCGTGAAGTAAACGAAACTAAACTTAGAAAACTTTTTAATGCAACAGAGGTGGAACTTGCAGACGCTGATACTGTAGTTAAAGTAACTGGCGCAGGTGTGGGTTTTGCTGGACCAATAGATATAAAATGTGAATTAATAATGGATGAAGAAGTTAGTGTGATGCATAACTTTATAACAGGAGCTAACAAAACTGGTTATCACTATATTGGCGTAAATACTACAGATTTTAAAGCTGATAAGATAGCAGATATTCGCAATATTCAAGAAGGAGATACTTGCCCTAAATGTGGAGGTAAGATTTATTTCAAACATGGTATTGAAGTTGGGAATACATTTAAACTAGGTACTAAATATTCAAATGCATTAGGTTTAGAATATTTAAATGCAGAAAATCAATTAAAACCTGTGTGGATGGGAAGTTATGGTATAGGTCCTGCACGCTGTATGGCAGCTATAGCTGAACAATATGCTGACGAAGATGGTTTGATTTGGCCAATCAATATTGCGCCATATAAAGCTGCTGTAGTACTTATATCAGTCAAGGATGAAGTTCAAACAGAACTTGCGAATAAAATTTACGATACATTTATGAAAGAAGGTATTGATACATTACTTGATGATCGTGATGAAAGACCAGGTGTTAAGTTTAAAGATATGGATTTAATAGGTATCCCTTATCGTATAACAGTTGGTAAAAAAGCAGCAGAAGGAATTATTGAATTTAAGAAACGTGGTTCAATTGAAGTTGAAGAAGTTCATGTTAATGATTTACTAAATAAAATTAATGAAGCAATTAAAGGTTAAGGGGTAATCCCCTTTTCTTTTGTGTGTTATAATATTTACGTTAGGAAGCGATAAAATGAAATTTGTACAATTAACAACAACAGAATTTAATGATTATTCAAAAAAAAGCGCTGTTTCAAGCATCTTTCAAACAGACTCATGGGCTAAGCTTAAATCAAATTGGGAAGCTTATACCGTTGGTGTTAAGGAAAATGAAGAAATAATTGCTGCTTGTTTAATTTTATGTCGAAGTGTACCAATGGGGTTCCGTTTTGCATACGCTCCTCGAGGACCATTGCTAGATTTTAGCAATGAATTACTATTGTCCTTTTTTATGAAGCAAATAAAACAGTTTCTAAAAAATAAAAAAGTGCTACTTGCAAAATTCGACCCAAATTTATTATTGGATGCCATTCCATTTGAAGATAAAGATAAAGTATCTTCAATTGTAAATGACTCTCTTATTGACAAATTCACACATGCAGGTTTAAAACATTGCGGATATACATTTGCAATTAAAGATACTATTCAACCTAGAATACAATTAGCTTTTCCAATTGATGATGCTATTGAAGATCGTATTGGTAGTAAAACAATGAAAAAAGTTCGTGCTAGTTATAAAAAAGAAGTAATTATTAAACAAGAAAACGATTCAAAAAGTTTAGTTCAAATGGTACACTGTACAGAACAGCGCCATCAAATTAAACTACGAAATGAAAATTATTTTAATACAATTCTTAATGCATTTAAGGACGATGCTATCGTCCTTGCAGGATATCATGAAGATCAACTAATATCAGCGTGTTTGCTTGTTAAATGCAACCAAACAACTGAAATACTATATTCCGGATACGATGATGCATTCAAACACTTTAACTCTACTTATCCCCTTCGTTATGAATCAATACAGTGGGCTAAGCAACACGGATGTAAAGAGTTTAGCTTCGGCGGAGTTGAAGGTACTTTAGATGATGGATTAACAATGTTTAAGTCAAGTTTTCACCCTTTGATTCATATATTTGTTGGTGAATTTGATATGCTACCTTATCCTATACTAAGTAAGTGTACTCAACTTGTATATCCTTATTTAAAGAAATATGTCATTTGAATTTATTTAATTACTTTTATACCCTTGAAAACAAACTTTTAAGGGTTTTTTTGTATTACACTCAACATTCTTCAATAACGCTCAAAATAAATTGGTAAGAGTATTGATGATTATAATTTTTCATTTACTCGAAATAAAAACTGCCATAATTTGTTAGAATTTATTCTATCATTTTAAGGCAGTTCAGTCATTAAATTTTATAGTTTTTAGATTATTGATTTCAAATTTATTAATATCTTATAAAACTAGTTTCTATATTGAAGTCTTTGTATTAAAATTGTCGCTATAACAATTTTAATAATGTCACCTGGAATAAATGGAAATGCGCAATAAGTTAATGATGCAATTAAATCAAGTTTCATAACGAACATGAACCAAATTGTTCCAAACGTGTAACATGCAATTGTACCAAGTGTTGCAAGTAAAGCAATATTCAAATTTGTTCTTTTTAATTTTGTTAAACCAAAGCTAATAATTAATGCATCAAACATGTACCCTACTAAATATCCTCCAGTGGCTCCAAACAAAACTGTTGCTCCACCACTGAAATTACTGAAAACAGGTAATCCAATGAATCCCAGAAGTAAAAAAACTAAAACGCTTATAGCTGCATATTTTGGTTTTAATAATGCTCCTAAAACATGCACAGCAAGTAAAGCTGCATTAATTGGAACCATTGGCAATGGAATTTGTATTTGTGAACATATTGCGATTAATGCCGCAAATATAGCACTTAAAATTAACTGTTTATTCATTTTCTATCTCCTTAAGTGATACTTCTCCTGAAACAAGTATAACTTCTCTATTGTCGTTAAATCTTACAAGCAAATTACCCTCATTTGTGATATCTAACACTTTGGCTTCTCCACTCTCACCACCACTTACAATGACTTGTTTATTTAGCAATAAGTTTCTATTACGATATTCTTTAACAATATCTTGCATAGATAAATTTAAGCAAATGTTAAATTCATTAATAATAGCTGCAACAAATTTATTTTTATCACCAGTGTAATTAATATCTGTAATAATATTCTCAAGATCACTAGGAATTGAATCAAGATTTAAATTTATTCCGAATCCAATTACTAAATAATTAAGCAAGTTTGTTTCAAAGTTTAATGATGCTTCAGTTAATATACCACAAACTTTTTTATCATTATAATAGAGATCATTTACCCATTTTATATTTAATCGTTTACTACATAGTTTTTCAACAACATGGCAAATTGCTATAGCAGTTATCATAGTGACTCTTAAGGTATCTTGAATTGAGGTAACGGGCTTTAACACAAACGAGCAATAACACCCACCTTTAGGAGAATAAAAATTACGTCCAAATCTTCCTCTACCCTTTATTTGCGATTTACTAAGAACAATTGTCCATTCTAAACAGCCTTCTTCTGCTAATTTCTTTGCATAAGTGTTTGTAGAATCAACCGTATCTAAGACAATTACTTTAGATTTATTTGAATCATTTAAAAAATTTAATATTGCCTCTTTGTTAAATTCATCAGAATTCTTCAAAAGAAAATATCCTTTTTTTGGAATTCCTTCAATAGAATGACCATCTTCTTTTAATGAATTTATAGCTTTCCATATTGCTGCACGTGATACATGTAATTCAGATGCAATCGTTTCTCCTGAAATTGGATCAGCAGATTCTACTAACAATTCATATACTTTTTCTTTTGTATTCATATCATCACCGTTAACTACAATACAATAATTACCCTTATATGTCAACCAATCATTAATTTAGGTTTACATATAAAAAGGTACTTACATTTAGCAAGTACCTTCATGTTATTAAGTTTTTTAAATAGTAAACTTCTCTTTCTTACTATAAGTTGTATGTAGTAATTCATGAGATTTATGTCCACATGGTTCACCTAAGAAGTTCTTATATAACTGTTGAATTTGTTCATTTTCATGAGATTTTCTAACAGCGCAATCAAGATCTTCATCATACAATGTTTTTGCACGTAAGTTTTTGAAGTTATTCATTTCTTCTAAGTTTCTAATTGATGCAGGCACAATTGATTGACCTCCACCATTTATACAACCGCCAGGACAACCCATAATTTCAATGAAATGATATTTTGATGTGCCATCCTTAATTTGGTCTAATAAACCTTTTGCCATTGACATAGAACTTGCTACAGCAATATTTACATCAATTCCAGCTACATTTATAGTAGCATCTTTAATACCATTCATACCACGTACTTCAGTAAAATCAATTTTATCTAAAGGTTTGTTTTCAAGTATTTCTTTAACTGTTCTAAGTGCAGCTTCCATAACACCACCAGATGCTCCAAATATTACACCAGCCCCAGAATATTCACCAAACATATCTTGATCAAATTCTTCATCAGGTAAATTGTTGAAATCTATACCAAACATTTTAATTAATTTACCACATTCACGTGTAGTTAGAACAGCATCAACATCTTGAATATCCCCTACTCTATTTTCAGGTCTCAATATTTCTGTTTTCTTTGCAGTACAAGGCATAATTGAAACTACATAAATGTTACGAGGATCAATTCCTTTTATTTTTGCATAATAAGATTTAAGCATAGCTCCTAACATCATATGAGGACTCTTACAAGTACTCAAATTTGCTAATAATTCAGGATACTCATATTCAATATACTTAACCCAACCAGGAGAACATGAAGTTATCATTGGTAGAGTACCATTCTTTTGAATACGTCCAATGAACTCTGTTCCTTCTTCCATGATAGTTAAATCAGCCCCAAAATTTGTATCATAAACACGATTGAAACCACAACGACGTAAAGCCGCAACCATTTTTCCTGTAATACGAGTTCCTATTGGATAACCAAATTCTTCACCAAGGGAAGCACGAACTGCTGGCGCAGTTTGAACAACAACATGTTTATTAGGATTGTTAAGAGCCATGAAAACATCATGGATATTTTCTTTTTCAGTTAAAGCTCCTACAGGACAAACATTAATACATTGTCCACATTGCATACAATTTACATCAGCAAAACTCTTATCAAAAACAGGACCTACTTTTGTCTCAAATCCTCTTCCTTGAAAACTCAATACACCAAGTCCTTGATACCATTTACAAGCACTTACACAACGACCACATAAAACACATTTACTAGTATCACGAACAATTCCTGGAGATACTTCGTCATAAGTTGGTACAGTGTGACCACCTTCAAACTTATTTTCTCGAATATTTAATTCACTAGCCAGTGTTTGTAATTCACAGCATTGATTTCTTTTGCAACTTAAGCAATTTTTATTATGATTAGACATTAACAATTCAACAGAATTGCGTCTTCCATTTAAAGCACGTTCAGAATGTGTGAACACTTCCATTCCTTCATTAACCGGATAATTACAAGAAGCAGCTAGATTTCTAGCACCTTTAACTTCAACTAAACAAACTCGGCAAGCACCTGTTTTGTTTAAACCTTTTAAATAACATAATGTTGGAATTTTAATACCTGCTTTTTGTGCAGCTTCCAAGATTGTAGATCCAGATTCAATTTGTACTGGAATATTATTTATTTTTAAATTAACCATTGCCATAAATTTTATCCCCTTTCAATCGCTTGGAAGCGACAAGTAGTAAAGCAAGCACCACATTTAATACATTTAGAAACATCAATAGAATATGCCTCTTTACCTGGTACCCCTGAAATTGCTCCAACTGGACATACCTTAGCACACATACTACATTTACGACATTTCTCTGGATCAACTTTATATTGTAATAATGCTTTACATACTCCAGCAGGACATTTTTTATCTACAACGTGAGCAATATATTCATCTTTAAATTGAGATAAAGTTGACAGAATTGGATTTGGAGCAGTTTGTCCTAATCCACAAAGTGCTGTTTCTTTTATGTTATTGCATAATTCTTCCATCTCATTTAATAACTCAAGTGTTCCTTCACCTTTACAAATCATTTCTAACATTTCAAGTAAACGTTTTGTACCTACTCGACATGGTGTGCACTTACCGCAAGACTCCTCTACAATGAAATCCATATAGAAACGCGCCACGTCTACCATACAATTATCTTCATCAAGAACAATCATTCCACCTGATCCCATCATAGAGCCTAAAGAAACTAGATTATCAAAGTCAATTTTAGTATCTAAGTGTTTATCAGTTAAACATCCACCAGATGGTCCACCTGTTTGTACAGCTTTGAAGTTTTTATTATTAGGACAACCGCCACCAATTTCATAAATTACTTCACGTAATGTTGTACCCATAGGTATTTCAACAAGTCCTGTGTTAGTGATCTTTCCTCCTAATGCGAATACTTTTGTTCCTTTTGATTTTTCTGTTCCAATAGAAGAGAACCAATCAGCACCTAATAAAATTATTTGCGCAACATTAGCAAACGTTTCAACGTTGTTAATAATTGTTGGTTTACCCCAAACACCTGACACTGCAGGGAATGGAGGTTTAGATACAGGCATACCACGTTTTCCTTCAATAGACATTATTAATGCGGTTTCTTCACCACAAACGAATGCTCCAGCACCTAGCCTAATTTCAATATCAAAACCAAAACCAGTTCCAAATATATTATCACCTAAAAGTTCTAATTCTTTAGCTTGTTCGATCGCAATTTTTAAGCGATCTACGGCAATTGGATATTCAGCACGAATATAAACATATCCTTGTTTAGCACCAATTGCATATCCAGCTATAGCCATTGCCTCAAGTACCGCATGAGGATCACCTTCTAGAATTGAACGATCCATAAATGCACCTGGATCACCTTCATCAGCATTACAAATAACATACTTATCACCTGTTGGTTGATCAGCAGCGAATTGCCATTTAACACCTGTTGGGAATCCTCCGCCTCCTCTACCTCTAAGACCAGACTTTTTAATTTCATCAATAACTTCTTGTGGAGTCATTTCTGTAATCGCTTTACCTAAAGCCATATATCCATCTTTAGCAATGTATTCTTGAATATCTTCAGGATTTATAACACCACAGTTTTTTAACGCTATTCTTTTTTGTTTTGCATAGAAACGAATACTATCAATGTCAAAGATTTTCTCTTTTGTTTCCTCATCAATATCAGTCATTTCTAAACGTTCTACTTTTCTACCCTTATATAAGTGCTCACTTACAATTGTTTCTACATCCACAACTGCAACATGATTATAGAATACTTTATCAGGATAAATCGCAACAATTGGTCCTTTTTGACATAGTCCAAAACAACCTGTTTTAATAATTTTAACTTCTTCTGTTAGATTATACTTTTCTAACATTTCATTAAATTTATCAACCACAAGCATTGAGTTAGAAGATGTACATCCAGTTCCAGCACATACTAGTACATTTATTCTTTCCATATCTACCTCCTATTTAACACTATCTATTGTGTATTCCTCTACGCGTTCACCTAAACCAATGTGACGACGTAAAATAATAGCAGCTTTATCTGGATCTACATGTATATATGTTGTTTTATTTCCATCACGATCAAAAATTTCAACAATTGGTTCATATACACATAATCCAATACAGCCAGTTTGTGTAACGATACATGAATAATTATTTTTTGCAGCTTCTTCTACAAGACGATTTAAAACAGGACGAGCCCCCGCTGCGATTCCACATGTTGCCATGCCCACAACTACTCGATAGTCTTTATCATTATCTCGCATATCGACCTTTTTTAAAGCTTCTTCTCTCATTTTCTTTAAATCTTCTAAACTTTTCATACACGATTCTCCTTCGCAAGTTGTATTCCTTGATTAATATATTCCTTAACCCAAAGAAGAATATCAGGTTCAAGGATGCTAACACCCTCAATTTTTTCCTTTACTTCTTTCGATTCAAAGACAAATTTTTGTAAATCAGTTTGATAAATAAATAAGAAATCAATTTTTTCATTTGCTTGTATGCTGCACATCATCATCTCGCCTAAGTTTCCCATAGTAGGTGTATCCCAATGATTACGTTCAACTGTAGCAACAATAACTGTTCCACTATTCACTTTTGATTTTATTGAAAATGTACCATTACATTGTTCTGTTAAACCTTTCATAAAGGCAACACCTAAACCAACTTTTCTTGTAGTTCTTGAAGTAAGAAATGGGCTAGTAACTTTTTTTAGTGTTTCATCATCCATTCCTTTACCATTATCTCTAACAATGAATTGTATTTCATTTCGACTAACACTCTCTTTAATTGATATCTCAATAAACGAGGAATCAGCGTGAATGCTATTCATAATCAGTTCTAATAATTGCATTGCTAAGTCTTCCATCATAATGTCTTCCCCCAAAACATTTCGAATTCTTTAGAACTTATTGCATTTTCTTTTTCACTTATGTCTATAAGTTGATGCGCATCTGAGTTAATAAACCAGAAAGTATCTTTAATCCAAGGATGTTTTTCCTTAACTATCATCATTTGATTTAAGTTTTTTACTTCTAAACCATCAAATTTACAGTCAGTTGGAATAAATCCTAATTGATGAGTAACACTATTCACACGATCTAATACATGTGCCAATACAACTTTACCATTGCACTCATGGACTTTATCAATGCAATCATTCAATGTAACATTTAATGAATTGATTAATAAATACTCTTCATTAGCAATGATTGTATCATCACTATCGCATATTATTTGTTTTCCAAAAAACAGTTCATTATTTTTTATTTTATTTGTTTTTTCATCAATCCAAATTTGAAAAATATCACAATCATCAATTGTTCTAAAATAACAGCAAACATGAACCTCTTCTATTGTTTGTATTTCTACTCCAAACATTACCTTGATATTTACTTTAGCACAAGCATCATATACCGCTCTTTGTTGTTTTAAAGAGTTATGATCTGTTACCGCTATAATATCAAGTTCTTTTATATAAGCCATTTGAGCTATATTATTAGGAGTCATATCATCATTACTACAAGGCGATAAGCAACTATGAATATGAAAGTCGTAAAACATTACAAGCCTATTTCAATTAACTTTCTAGCACATTCATATGGAGATAAATCAGTAGTAATAATTGCTAGATTTTCTTCCTTAGCTTTATCCAAAACATCATCAGGTACAACTACACTATCGCCAATAATAATACAACTAAATTCAATAAGTACAGCGACTGCAATTACGTTGATATGAGATTGAACTGTAATCCAAGCTTCACCAGGTTTTCCTTTACCCATAACCCAACTAAGTAAATCACCCACATAAACACCCGTAATTTCTGCATTCATAGACTCATCGGTTGAAATATTCTTCCACCCTGTTTTTGTTACTAACTCACTTACTTTCATAATGATTCGCCTCACCTTTTCGTATCCGACAATCTTGTAGTGTTTTCTTACTGGTTGCGATTTCTTCTGCCATAATACGACAACTTGCAAATCCACAAGCTCCGCAATCATAACCAGGTAATTGTTCTAATTGTTTATTCACTTTAGAGAAAAACGCTAATTTTTCCTGTATACTACGCATGTCATTAACATTATCAATAGTACTTTCGCCATAAATTTCTTCAAATGGTAACTGTGAAATAGGTTTTTCTTTATCTTTACATAATTGATGTATATTATTTTTAGTTAAATAACTATTACCCCATAACAAACTTCCACCTAAACAACCATTAAAGCACGGAAATAATGTCAAAAGATCAAATTCATTTAGTAATCCAAATTCAGCAAGTTCTAAAATATTACTTACCTTATCGAAACTATCAGCTACTAAATGATTTTCTGCTAATTTCATCATTGTTGGATTGCAACTTTGTAGACCTTCTTTACATAATGTTACAGGTATCTTTCCTTTTTTCATGTTTTGCTTAATGATTGGAAATATATCTACAATCGCTAATGCATGATCTACTTCAAAGTTGTGATTGCCATAAGGATATTTAGCTAAATTTAATTTTGCAATACATTCACAACAATTAAATATCCCAACTTTTCCTTTATTACTATAATTTTTTCTAACTTGTCTTGCAGCAATTTCGCTTGGATAATCTATTGCCGTTAAACTACTTAGCAACATAGGAAACTTAACTTCAATTAATTTATTAATTACCGGGCAAAAAGAAGATATTAAACTTTTTCCCTTCTCAATTTCTGATAATAAAATTGCTTCATTAGCAACCTGACCTTCAATGTCTGTTATGTCTAACACTTCATCAAATCCTAATAACTTTATTGCATAAAACAATTCTTCTACTTGCTCTTTTGTTTTGTAATCACTTATCAAAGCACTAGGTACCAAGCAAACAGTATAATCATAACTTTGTATGTCGACAAGAGTGCTACCTTTCGCTTGTAATCCTTGATTCAAACAAGCACTTAAACACTTTCCGCAATTAATACATTTATCATGATTTATATGAACACGCTCTTTTTCAATATAAACTGCATTGGTAGGACATACTTTTAGACATTTCATACATTTTACACATTTACTGAGGGTGTAAGTCACGACAGATTTCATAGTGCCACCTCAAATCCAATTGTTAATACTGTTCCATCAGTTGAAGTTTGTAAATCAAAATGATCAGATACTCGTTTAATATTGAAAAGCCCCATTCCAGCCCCAAATCCTAACTGTCGTGCCTTTTCACTTGCTGTTGACCAACCCGGTGTCAAAGCCTTTTCAACATCTGGAATACCTGGACCAGGATCTCTAAAACATAATTGTAACTTTCCATCATCTTCAAGAGTTAATGTTATATTTCCTCCCCAAGCATGTATAATCATGTTTATTTCAGCCTCATAACAAGCAACAGCAACCCTTCTTAATATATCTACAGGAATACCAATTTGACTTAATATTTGCTTAATTTGACTTGATACTTTTCCTGCATTTGCATAATCATCACGTTCAACCATAAAGACTTGATTAATCACTTGCATGTAATCCAGTTTGATAAAGAATTCCAGAAGCTTCAAACATAGAATAATCAGTTGAGAATATATTAAATCCCATCTCCATTCCTAGTTTAAGTGTTTCTTCATCAAGTTTCTTTCCACGAACATATATTATTAATTCTAAATCAAGCATTTCTGCTGTACGTAATGATTGCGGGTTACACAAGCCCGTAAGTAATACTGTTTGATCACAAGAATTGTTAATCATTGCAAGTGCATCGCTCATTAAATCCGTTGCAAATACATACTCATAATCCTTAGACATCAAGTTTTCATTCCATACACCTAAGGCTGTTGCATTTAATTTTTGAACGATTTCTTTAGCAAGCATAATTATGCACCTGCTGGTTTTCTTTCAGAATCTAAAATTGATTGAATAATTTCAGAAATAATTTTAGACGAATCCGCATTTCCATATACTTTTCCATCAATGATTACAACTGGTGCTAATCCACACGCACCCAAGCATCTTGTTGCATCTAAAGAAAACAATCCATCAGTGCTAGTCCCATTTACTGTAGCTCCAGTCATACTGATAACATCATTTACTAAGTTTTGTGCTCCTTTTACATAACATGCAGTTCCCATACAAACATTAATGATGTGTTTGCCTTTAGGTTCAGTAGTAAATTGCGAGTAAAAAGTTACTACTCCATACACTTCTGCAACTGATGCTTTTGATGCATTTGCAATTTTCTCCATTGCTTCAAATGGAACATACCCAAGTTCATGTTGAACATCATGCAACATAAGCTTAATTGGTCCTAAGCGTCCTGCATGTTTTGCTACAATCTCATCGATCTTACGAAGTGATTCAGCATTTAACTTTTCCATAATTAACCTCCGTTTGATTTTCTATTTATAAATTGATTAAATAAATAATCAATTATAAAACAAATGCAAATGATTACGATGGTCCAAGCAAATAAACTAGTTGTATCTAAGTTTATTCTAGCTAAGTAAAGTTGTTTTCCAATACCAACTTTTACTTGTCCTAAAATTTCAGCCATTACTCCTACTTTAAACCCTAAGCCAAAAGCCATCTTACTTGAACTTAATATTGTTGGATATAACATTGGTAATGTTTTAACTCTAGTTAATTCTATAAATGATTCAGGATATATTCTCTCAACATCTTTTAAATCTTGAGGTTCACTATCCATTGAAAAGATAAAGTTATTATAAAAAATTGGAAATAGAATAAAGAAACAAATAATACTTACACTTTTTTCTGAACCTAACCAAACTAGAGTTATGATAATGTAACTAATATTAGGTATAGATTTAGTCAAAATTTGAATTGGTTCAAACAAATTTCTAAAAAATTTGAAGCGATTGGCAATAATTGATAATACTAATGCAACCATAAATGATATTAAAAAACCGATAAACACACGATATATTGTTGAAAATATACTCATATAAAATATCTTTGTTGTTAATAAATGTAAAAAATCCATTAATACATCTAAAGGATATGGTATCAAAATATCATTATGAACAGACATAGATAAAACTTGCCAAATAGTCAATAATATCAAGATTGTTATTCCATGTTCCTTTTTCATTTAATCTCCATATAATTATTACTTTAAATATGGTTTAATTATAACATTGTAAGCGCTAAAATTATATATATTTTTCATATGAATTCTTTTAAAAACCATAATAAAAAGTATTGTTTAAGTTATCAACGATAACCATCACAATACTTTTTGAACACTTGTTATTTTATGATTGTATTTTCAATTTTTTCAATACCAAATAATTGTAAGAAAGCTTGTAGTTGTTCAATAGATTCATTAGCTGGAACATATCTTATATTCATACGATCCCAAGTCTTAGTGATGATTTGACTATTTGGTATTCCAAGTTCCTCTGGTGTAATTGTATCAATATCCACAACTAATTGATCCATTGTTGATTCATCAATGTTTGATAAATAATCATTTATTGTAGAAATAAATTGATCATATACTTCTATATTTTCAGTATATTTATCTTCTAAAACATAAATTGCCGCTTGTGGATAACCTACTGTTCCAGATATAGCTTCAAATTCTTTTTGAAGATCTTTAATTATTTGTAATTCTTTACCTTGTTCTTTTGCTTTAGCAATAGTAGCGGTAGCAGCAGGTTCTGCAAGCAACGCCATATTAGCATTACCGCTCAGCAATGCTGCTTGTGCATCAGTAACAGAATTATAATACGTCACATTTGGTTTAATATTCTTCACAGTTTCACTAAAAATTAATCCAGGTACTGTTCCTTCACCAAATGCTGCTAACTCACCGTCATTGTTTAAAGCCTCTTCACTTTCTCCTACTAAATACAAATTTCCCCAAGTAATAATACCTAACATCTTATAGTTAGTTTTTCCTGCGCTTGCAAGTTTAGTACCTAAATTAGTTGGCGCAATAATTACATTGTACTCAGGATTTGGATTAACAAATGCCGCTTGAATTACATCAGTACCATCTACAAATGTTACATCTGCACTTTCATCAAGTACAACAGGTATTAATGGTAAAGAAGTTGCTCCTTTTGGTGCAATAACTTTTAACACAACAGGCTCAGTCTTAACTTCTGGATCTGTAGTTTTCTCAACTGGTGTTGTACTACATCCCACAAGTAATAACACTGTGCTAATTATTGCAATAATTTTTCTCATTAAATCACCTTATTTTCAATTTCTAGAAGTATTCTATCAATAAATTCATTCAATCCAACTGTTTCAGATTCTTGTTTTCCATAACGTCTAACATTTACGCTATTGCTTTCAATTTCTCCTTCACCTACGACCAATTGAACAGGAATTTTATGAGTTTGAGCTTCTCTAATACGATAACCTAATTTTTCATTTCTTGCATCTATTTTGACCCTAACACCACGTTCAAGTAATGCAGCTTCAACTTTCTTTGAATATTCTAAATGATTTTCATGATGAACTGGAACAATTACAACTTGATCAGGCGCTAACCATAAAGGGAATGCTCCTGCAAAATGTTCAATTAAAATTCCAATAAAACGTTCAATTGAACCATAAATAACACGATGAAGCATTACAGGACGAACCTTATCACCATTTTGATCAATATATGTCAAATCAAATCTTTCAGGTAAGTTCATATCTAATTGAATAGTACCACATTGCCAAACTCTTCCTAATGAGTCTCTAATATGGAAATCAAGTTTTGGGCCATAGAATGCACCATCACCTGGATTAATTTTGAAATCTTTTCCTGCAGCTTTACATGCTTTCGCTAAAGCTTCTTCACTTTTATTCCAAACTTCAATTTCTCCAATATATTTTTCTTCAGGACGAGTACTTAATTCAATCGAATAATCTAATCCAAATACTCCATAGAAACGATCGATAAACGAAATTAACGATACTACTTCACTCTCAATTTGATCATATGTCATATAAATATGAGCATCATCTTGAGTAAAAGTACGAACGCGGAATAAACCATTTAAAGCTCCACTTGCTTCATGTCTATGTACTTGCCCAAGTTCTCCCATACGTAAAGGTAAATCTTTGTATGAGTGTAACCCATTTTTAAATACCAATAGACTTCCTGGACAATTCATTGGTTTAATCGCAAATTCGCGGTCATCTACATCCGAGATGTACATGTTTTCACGATAGTTAAACCAGTGTCCTGAAACTTCCCATAATTCCTTTGACATCATTATAGGAGTTTTAATGAATACATAGTTTTCCTTTGTATGTTCATCATACCAAAAACGTTCAAGAATATTACGTACTATCATTCCATTTGGCAAGAAGAAAGGCATACCCGGAGCATATTCACTCATCATGAATAAATCAAGTTCTCTACCCAATTTTTTGTGATCACGTTTCTTAGCTTCTTCTAATAAATATAAATGTTCATTTAAATCTTCTTCAATTTCGAAACAAATGCCATAAACGCGTTGAAGCATTTTATTACTAGCATCGCCCTTCCAATAAGCACCAGATACTTTTAATAGTTTGAAATGTTTTAGCTCTTTAACAGATTCAACGTGAGGTCCTCTACATAAATCAACAAATTCACCTTGGCGATAACAAGTAATAACTGTATCATCTTCATTCATGTGTGATATTAAATCGATTTTATAAGGATCATCTTTAAACATTTCTAAAGCATCACTTTTAGACAATTCTTCTCTTACAATACGTTTACCATCTTTTGAAATTTTCTTCATTTCTTTTTCAATTTTTGCTAAATCTTCTTCTTTAAGTGATACATCACCTAAATCGATATCATAATAAAATCCATCAGTAATAACTGGTCCAACCCAAAACATTGCATTTGGATATAATCTCTTTACCGCTTGTGCAAGTAAGTGAGCACAACTGTGATTTAATACATTTAACTTTTCATTTTCTTTAATGTTTATCATAAATTTCTCCTCCTAAACAAATAAAAAACGCCCTTAACAAAAGGACGTATAACTACGCGGTACCACCTTAATTCATAATCAAAAGATTATGCGCTCGTACATGTAACGGCTGTTAACCGGCATCTTTTCAAAGATGCTACTCCCAAGTGGTAATGTGTCAATTCATCAATAACCTTTCACCTACCGGCTATCTCTCTTATCTGAATTTGAAACATCATGTCTTGTTCTATGTATATGTTAATAGTTTAGTCTTTACTTAATCGTTTGTCAATATTATTGACCTCATTCGTAGATTATTAAGTTAAATTGGAAAGTTACTAATATTACTAACTTGACCTAAATAAAACGATTTAAATGTGAATTAATAATTTAATTATAAAAAAGAAAAGAACTGTTAATACTAACAGTTCCAATCATATAATTTATTTTTTAGTTACTTTTTTAGCTACAGCCTTCTTAGCTACTGCTTTTTTAGCAACTGGTTTCTTAGCAACTGCTTTTTTAACTACTGCTTTTTTAGCAACAGGTTTTTTAGCTTCTGCTTTTTTAGCTACCGGTTTCTTTGCTACAGCTTTTTTAACTACAGCCTTTTTAGCAACAGGTTTTTTTGCTACAGCTTTTTTAGCAACTGGTTTCTTTGCAACTGCTTTTTTAGCAACTGGTTTTTTTGCTACAGCTTTTTTAGCAACTGCTTTTTTAACTACTGCTTTTTTAGCAACAGGTTTTTTAGCTTCTGCTTTTTTAGCTACCGGTTTCTTTGCTACAGCTTTTTTAGCTACAGCCTTTTTAGCAACTGGTTTCTTTGCTTCTGCTTTTTTAGCAACTGGCTTTTTAGCTACAGCCTTTTTAGCAACAGGTTTTTTAGCTGCTGTTTTCTTTTCTGCCATTCTATTAGCCTCCTTTTTAGCATTTTGTTCCAAATCACATTTGATTGCAGCTTGAGCTGCAGCCAATCTAGCAATTGGCACACGATATGGAGAACAAGATACATAAGTCAATCCTACACGGTGACAGAACTCAATAGAGCTTGGATCCCCTCCATGCTCACCGCATATGCCCAATTTAATATTTGGACGAGTTTGTCTGCCTAATGTTGCAGCCATCTCGACTAACTTACCAACACCTTTTTGGTCTAATCTTGCAAAAGGATCTTGCTCATAGATTTTCTTATCATAATAATCTGATAAGAATTGACCAGCGTCATCACGACTAAATCCAAATGTCATTTGTGTTAAGTCGTTTGTTCCAAAACTGAAGAATTCAGCTTCTGTTGCAATTTCATTTGCAAGTAATGCAGCTCTTGGAATTTCAATCATAGTACCAACCATATATTTTAGTTTAGCACCAGTTTGTTTAATGATTTCATCAGCTGTTTTAATTACGATATCTTTTACATATTTAAGTTCGTTAACATCACCGATTAATGGAATCATAATTTCAGGAACAATATTGTATTTTGGATGTTTACTGTTAACATTAATCGCTGCTTCAATAACTGCGCGTGTTTGCATTTCAGCAATTTCAGGATATGTAACACTTAAACGACATCCACGATGTCCCATCATTGGATTAAATTCATGTAAAGAAGCAATAACTTGTTTTAATTCATTAACAGTCATTTTCATTTCATGAGCTAAATCTTCAATGTCTTTTTCGTTAGTTGGTAAGAATTCATGTAGAGGTGGATCTAAGTAACGAATAGTTACCGGACGATCTTCCATAACTTCATAAATTCCTTCAAAGTCACTTCGTTGCATTGGAAGTAATTTTTCTAATGCAGCACGACGATGAGCCTCATCATCAGAAACTATCATTTCACGCATTGCTTTAATACGATTAGCATCAAAGAACATATGTTCTGTACGTACAAGACCAATACCTTGTGCTCCAAATAAGATTGCTTGTCTAGCATCATTTGGTGTATCAGCATTAGTTCTAACTTTCAATGTACGACGAGCATCTGCCCATTTCATAAATGTATCAAAGTCACCAGAAATTGATGCAGGAACAGTCTTTATAGCTTGTCCGTAAATATTTCCTGTAGAACCATCTAAGGAAATGAAGTCACCTTCATGATATTTACTACCAGCCACTTCAAAATAGTGACCCTTTTCATTAATTTTAATTTCACCACATCCAGATATACAGCAACGACCCATACCACGAGCCACTACTGCAGCATGAGATGTCATACCACCACGTACTGTTAAGATACCTTGAGCAACATGCATACCTTCAATATCTTCAGGACTTGTTTCTAAACGAACAAGGATAACTTTCTTTCCTTTGTTAGTTTCAGTAATTGCATCCTCTGCAGTAAATACTATTTGACCACATGCAGCTCCTGGAGATGCAGGTAATGCACTAGCAATTGGTTTAACTGCTTGAAGTTCGTAAGAATCAAATTGAGGATGTAATAAAGAGTCTAATGATTTAGGATCAACCATCATTAATGCTTGATCTTTAGTAATTAGTTTTTCTTTAACCATATCACATGCAATTTTTAAAGCTGCTGCTGCAGTACGTTTACCATTACGAGTTTGAAGCATGTACAATGTACCTTCTTCAATAGTAAACTCCATATCTTGCATATCTTTATAATGTTTCTCTAAACGAGAACAAATTTGTGTAAATTGAGTATATGCTTTAGGCATAATATTTTTAAGTTCATTAATTGTTTGAGGAGTACGAATACCTGCAACTACGTCTTCCCCTTGAGCATTCATTAAGAATTCTCCAAAAAGCTTATTTTCTCCAGTAGCTGGGTTTCTTGTAAATGCAACACCAGTACCGCAATTGTCACCCATGTTTCCAAATACCATCGATTGAATATTAACAGCTGTTCCCCATGAACTAGGAATATCATTCATTTTACGATAATAAATTGCACGAGGATTATTCCAAGATTTAAATACTGCTTCAACTGATTTAACAAGTTGAATTTTTGCATCTGTTGGGAAATCTTCTTTTAAATTTTCACGATAGAAAACTTTAAACTTAGCTACAAGTTCTTTTAAATCATCAGCTGTAAGTTCTGTATCTAACTTAACACGCTTTTCATCTTTCATTTCATCAATTAATTCTTCGAAACGACTCTTTGGTAATCCCATAACAACATCAGCAAACATTTGGATAAAACGTCGATAGCTATCATAAGCAAATCGTGGATTATTTGTTTTTGCTGCAATTGTTTCAACAACTTCATCATTAATACCTAGATTTAGAATTGTATCCATCATTCCAGGCATTGATGCACGTGAACCAGATCTTACTGAAACAAGAAGTGGATTATCTTTGCTTCCCATTTTTTTACCAGTAAGTTTTTCTAATGCTTCTACATTTTGGAAAATTTCTTTTTGAATTGCTTCGCTAATTTTTTCTCCATCATCATAGTAAGCAGTACATGCTTCTGTTGTAATAGTAAATCCTTGTGGTACAGGCATTCCTAATGTTGTCATTTCTGCAAGATTAGCTCCTTTACCTCCCAAAAGGTTACGCATTGTTCCATTACCTTCTGAGAATTTGTAAACGTATTTTTTTGTGGCCATACTTTCCTCCTATTTAATTATATGAACTTAATTTAAACGGTTACATTTAACTCTATTCTTATAATAAACTATTCAAAGTTTTTTAACAACCAAAAAATTCATTTAATTTTCATTTAAATGAGCATTAACAAATTCAAAAACTTTTTCAAAATATTTTTTATCTAAAAATGACTCAGCATGTTTAGATTCTTGGAACGTACATAATTCTTTTTCTGCTGTACATGAATAGAACAAATCAAAGACCATTTCAAATGGTGCAAAGCAATCTAATTCACCATGCAAAAATAAAGTTGGTGTATTTGATTGTTTGACTTGTTTAAGTGCATTACCTTCATATAGTGAATAATTCATTTTAGATTTACATAAAAAATTAACACCTGGCACTAGTGCACCTAAAGGAACTTTCAAATAATTTTTAATTTGAAATTTTAATAAATCTTCAATTGATGAGTAAGCACAATCTGAAATTGCACAAACTACATTATCTGGTAAAAATTCACCTGTAGCATTTAATACAGTTGTCGCACCAAGAGAAGTCCCATGCAATACAATCTTCGCATCATTATTTTGTTTGATAATAAAATTGATCCAATCAATTAAATCATAATGTTCTTTCCATCCAAGTGTAGTGTATTCCCCTTCACTCTTACCATATGCACGTTGATCAATAATCAAACAGTTATATCCTTCTTCATAATATTTTTTAGGAATATCTAAAACTTGTGTTCCAAAAAAATCATATGCATGTAGTGAAATTACCCAGTTATTTGATTTGTCATTGTTAACTTGCACACCACTAAGTTTTAATCCATCATATGAAAGAATCTCTACTTCATGTTTATCAACATTTTCAAACCAAATATCATTGTCTTTCTTCGTAATTAACGAATTAGAAAATTCCAAATAACTTGGATTTTTTTTGCGTTTAAATACTTTTGTAAAAATATATGCACAAGTTGCACAATATGTTGCACCTACTGCAAGCGTTACACCTGCTGTAACAGCTAAAACTTTTCCTACTTTACTTCCATTTTTTTCTGCCATACTTTCCTCCGTAAAAAGAAAAGGAGAAGACCATAAAAGAATAACAGTTGTTAATTCTAATTTAAGTTCTTTCTCCTCATATTTATCACCTATTAATATTTAATGATAAATTTATTTGGAAGTCAATTCTTTTAAGCGATTTGATACGATTTCATAGCGATTTTTATAGTTTTCTAACTTATTTTTTTCTTCATCAACTTTATTTGCTGATGCTTTAGAAATAAAGTTTTCATTTGACAACATTTTTTCGCCACGATTAATTTCTTTTTCTAATGATTCTTTTTCTTTGTTTAATTTTGAAATTTCTTCTTCAACATTGATAACTTCATTTAAAGGAAGAGATAAAGATCCTCCTTCAATAGGTCTAACCATTAATTCATCATCAATAAATTCAACCCATGTTGCTTTACACATTTTTTCTAAAATTGATGCAACTTCCTTATCATATTCTTTGTTTGTTCCACCTAATGATTGAATTATAACACGTAATGGAGTAGATGGTTTTAAATCGTTATCAACTTTTATCTGACGTATAGTCGTTATAATTTCAATTAGTTGATTTACTTCAATTGCTTTTTTATCATCTATATCTTTAATTTGTTTTGGCCAAGATGCAACACAAATCGAATCATCTGTATTGTGTAAAGATTGATAAATTTCTTCCGTCACAAATGGCATGAATGGATGTAATAATTTAATTATTGCATCTAACATACTTACTAGTGTATTAATAGTAGCTAGCTTAGTAGTTTCATTATCACTATTTAATCCAGATTTGCTAAATTCAATATACCAACTACAGAAATCATTCCATACAAAGTTATAAAGTTCATTACCAACAATTGCAAATTCATATTTATCCATATTTATATTTGTATGTTCAAGTACTTGATTAAATCTTTGTAATATCCAATTATCTGTCATTGAAAGATTTTCTAATTTACATTCTAAGGTATTAAATTTTTCTGGTATGTTCATCATTACAAATCGTGATGCATTCCAAATTTTATTTATAAAATTCCACGAAGCTTCAACTTTACTTGGAACATAACGCATATCTTGTCCAGGAGTAGAATTAGTAGTTAAGAAGAATCTTAATGAATCTACACCATATTCAGAAATTACATCCATTGGATCAATTCCATTTCCTAAAGACTTACTCATCTTGCGACCTTGCTCATCACGTATCAATCCATGAATTAAACAATCTTTGAATGGATATGAATTCGTAAAATGTCTAGCTTGGAAAGCCATACGAGCTACCCAAAAGAAAATTATATCATAGCCAGTTACCATACAGTTTGTTGGATAATAACGTTGCAAATCAGCGGTATCAGTTGGCCATCCTAATGTGCTAAATGGCCATAATGCACTTGAGAACCATGTATCCAATACATCTTCATCTTGAGTCCAATTTTCAATATCTTTTGGAGCCTCTAGTCCAACATAAATTTCACCAGTTTCATTATGATACCAAGCAGGTATACGATGACCCCACCATAGTTGTCGTGAAATACACCAATCTTCAATATTTTCTAACCATTGATTAAATGTATTTTCAAATCGTTGTGGATAAAAATTAATTTTTTGTTCTAGATTTTGTTGGTTTTTTAATACGTCATCAGCAAGTGGTTTCATCTTTACAAACCATTGTTTTGACAAATATGGTTCAACAATAACATCAGTTCTTTCTGAATGTCCAACTTGATGAATATGTTTTTCAATAGATACTAAGTTTCCTTCTTTTTCAATACGATCTGTTAAAGCTTTACGACAAACAAAACGATCCATGCCATTAAATTCACCAGCCAATTCATTCATAGTCCCATCAGGATTCATACAAACGATTTTCGGTAAGTTATGACGTTCAGCAATTTGAAAGTCATTAGGGTCATGTGCTGGTGTACACTTCATTGCTCCTGTACCAAATCCAATTTCAATATAATCATCAGCAATAATTGGTAAAGCTTCTCCATTTGCAGGGTTTATTGCATGTTTACCAATTAAATGTTTATATTTCTCATCTTCTGGATGAACAACTACACAAACATCACCAAACATAGTTTCAGGACGAGTAGTTGCAACATTAAATGAATCATTAGTTTCAACTACCTTATAGTTAAATGTATAAAAAGCCCCTTCAACTTCTTTATGAATTACTTCAATATTACTTAGTGCTGTTTTAGCTTTCGGATCCCAGTTAATTATACGTTCACCTTGGTAAATTAAGCCTTCATTGTATAAATCACAGAATACCTTTGTAACAGCTTTATTAAGACCTTCATCTAGTGTAAAACGTTCACGTGAATAGTCAACAGAGTTACCAAGTTTTGCCCATTGTTCACGGATATGACCTGCATATTCTTCCTTCCATTGCCAAGCACGATCCAAGAATTTTTCTCTTCCTAAATCATAACGACTAATACCTTCATCTTTAAGTCTTGCATCAACTTTTGCTTGAGTTGCGATTCCTGCATGATCCATACCAGGAAGATATAACATGTCAAAACCTTGTAGTCGTTTATAACGTGAAATAATATCTTGTAAAGTATTATCCCAAGCATGTCCTAAATGTAATTTGCCTGTTACATTTGGTGGTGGTATTACAATTGTAAAAGGATCTTTACTTTTATCACCAGCTTTAAAATATCCTTTTTCAACCCATTTATTGTACTTGTCAGTCTCTACTTCAAGATGATTATACTTTGCATTTAATTCTTTCATATTATTTTATCTCCTCAAATTCATTTTTAAACATTGAATATATTTTTTTATCATGGTATTTACCCTTACCATCTTTCATTTGCTGTCTAAGTATACCATCAAAATGAAATCCTACTTTTTCAATAACACGTTGACTCTTAGTATTTTCTACAAAATGACCGATATCAATTCTTCTAAGTTCTAAATCATTAAAACCAAATTCAAGTAAACCTTTAACAGCTTCTTTCATATAACCTTTACCCCAATATTTTTTCTTGAGTACATATCCGATTTCAGCTGTTTTCTCATCTGGAAAATAATGTACAAATTCACACATACCAATCATTTCATGATTTTCTTTAAGTTCAATACAAGTTGCTTCAAACATCGTTGGACTTTCGCGATGCAAAAAGAATTTTTCTAACACTTCTTTACTAGCTTCAATTGATGAATGCTTTGGAAATGTCAAATATTCAATGGTTTCATCATCACTTGCATATTCATACATATCTTTAGCATCATTGATTGTTATTGGTCTAATAATAAGTCTTTCTGTTTCTTTATATATTGTCATATTTTCCTCCTACCAATATAAAAACGCCCTTTAATATAAAAGGACGTTAAATTACGCGGTACCACCTTAATTCATAGTATAAAACTATGCACTCAAACTTTTAACGCAAGTATACGGATTCTCCTATTTACTTAGAGAACCAACTCATAGACTACTATTCAATAGTTATGCGAGTCTTTTTCAGCAACCAAGACTTCTCTATTTGTCACTAACTATTTACTTCCTTCTAATCAAAGTTATTAAGATAATTTTATCAATCTATAGTTAAATGTCAATATTTGATTCATTATTAAGCATATTATCTATAGAATCCCAAAGAGAATCTACACCTTCTTTTGTAATACTACTGAAATCAATAATATTACTTAAAGGAACATTTAAAGTCTCACTTATACATTTTTTTAACTTTGCTAACTCACTTCTTTTGCATTTATCTTTTTTAGTCGCACATACAAGAATATTCATGTGCAATTCTCTTGCATAATCAATCATTGTAACATCATCATTCGTTGGTTTATGTCGATAATCTACAATAAGTATTAATGCTTTTAAGTTTTTACGATTACTAAAATATCCATCCATCATTTCACCAAACTGAACTAATTCCTTTTGGCTTCGATGTGCAAATCCATATCCTGGTACATCAACTAACATATATTTATTATCTACTTTAAAGAAATTAAGAAATCTTGTTTTCCCTGGAGTATTACCAACATATGCTGCATTTTTACGATTTACTAATGCATTTATTAATGAAGATTTCCCGACATTACTGCGACCAGCTAATACAAATTCAGGTAAATCACTTATTGGACAATCCTCAATTTTTGGTGAACTAGTTAGAAACTCTACCTCATGGTATTTCATTGTACAAGAGCTTCCTTTAATACTTGTTCCATAGATTCAACCGGGATAAATTGAACGTTCTCTTTAACAGTATCAGGTATTTCATCTAAATCTTTTAAATTACTCTTTGGAATAATTATATGTTTGATTCCCACACGATGAGCAGCAAGACTTTTCTCTCTTAATCCACCTATCGGTAGAACATTACCTCTTAGTGTGACCTCACCAGTCATGGCTAAATCTGATCGCACTGCTATACCTGTAATAGCTGAAACTAATGCGGTAGTTAAGGTAATTCCTGCACTCGGACCATCCTTTGGTACTGCCCCTTCAGGTACATGGATATGAATATCATGTGAATCAAAAAACTTAGGATCAATTTTATATTTCTTAGCATTTGATTTAATATAATCTAATGCAATCGATGTAGATTCTTTCATAACATCGCCTAATTGACCGGTCACGATAAATCTCCCTTTTCCATCAAAGTAAGTAACTTCAACAGGTAATACGTCACCACCGAATTGTGTATATGCTAAACCAGTTACAACGCCCACTTGATTCTTCTTTTCTTTTTGACCATATTCAAACATTTCTTTTCCAAGCCATTCAAGAATTAGTTTTTTTGTAACTTTAATTGATTTTTTCTTCTCTTTTAACACTAAAAGAACTGACTTACGACACAAAGATGCAATAACACGTTCTAATTGACGTACCCCTGCTTCTCTTGTGTAGTGTCTAATAATGAATAGTAATTCATTCTCTTCAAGTTTAAATTGATTTTGTTTTAAACCATTCATAATTATTTGCTTAGGAACTAGATGATTCAAAGCAATTTTAACTTTTTCAACTTCTGTGTAACTAGATAATTGAATGATTTCTAAACGGTCACGTAACGCTGCAGGAATATCTTCTAAATAATTGGCAGTCGCAATGAACATAACATTACTTAAATCATATGGTTCTTCTAAATAATGATCCGAAAAGAAAGCATTTTGTTCTGGATCTAATACTTCTAACATCGCACTACTTGGATCACCTTTGTAATCAGAACCTAACTTATCTATTTCATCAATTAGGAATACAGGATTAATAACACCTGCTTTTTTCATACCTTGAATAATTCTTCCAGGCATACTTCCTAAATAAGTACGACGATGTCCTCTAATTTCAGATTCATCCTTAACACCACCAACTGACATCTTCACAAATCTACGATCAAGCGATTTTGCAATAGATTTACCAAGAGATGTTTTTCCTACTCCAGGAGGACCTACTAAACATAATATAGGTGAATTTAAACTCTTAGTCATTTGTTTAACTGCTAAATATTCCATAATTCTGTCTTTAACTTTACCAAGACCATAATGATATTGATTAAGTCTATCTTGAACTGAATTCAAATTTTCGTTGTCTTCTGTCATTCCATACCAAGGTGTTTTCAATAACCAATCAAGATATGTCCTTACAACGGAAGCTTCCCCAGAAGATGCAGGCAACATTTCATATCGTTGCAATTCTTCAAGTGCTTTTTGTTTAACATGTTCAGGATACGGATTTTTTTCAATCATTTCACGTAATTCTGCAGTATCATCAGTAAAATTAGATACATCACCTAATTCTTCTTTAATAGCACGCATTTTTTCACGCAAATAATATTCACGTTGTCCCTCTTCGATACGCTCTCTTACTTTTTCATTAATGCTTGTTTCAACTTTAGATAACTCTTTTTCTTTTTCAAGTTCGCTAATAATTAACATCAAACGTTCATTCACATTTAATGTTTCTAATAATTGTTGTTTTTTATCTAATGACAAAGGAAAATATTGTGCAAATTGATCTGCCAAAATTACAGCACTAACTCCTTTAGTTAATTGTGCAATAACTTCTGGTGGAAAATTAGTAGTTGTATTCGCAACATTTTCAAATTCCATTGCAACTCTTTTTACTAAAGCAAGTTCTTCTATTTCATCTCCTGCTATATTAGATAATGGTTGAATTGTAGCCATTGTTAATTTCTCACCATCGATATAATCAACAAGTTCAGCTCTTTCTAAACCAGTAAATGTTACACGCATAAAACCATCTTTTTTACGAATTGTTTTTATGTGACATAAAGTACCAAATTTATAAATATTATCAAGTGTTGGACTATCAATCATAATGTCATTTTGACATACAACCCAAACATGTCCTTCATAATGATTTTGTGATTCTTCTACTGCATTAACACTTTTTTCTCTTCCAACCTCAATTACTACATCTTGGTTAGGAAATATTACAATTCCTCTAGTACAAACTACTGGAATCGTAACTTGTAAGCTCTTATTCTTCATATTTTAACCTCCATCATAAGACAAAATAAGACGCAATGCGTCTTATTTAGTAGCTGTATCTTTGATTAGATCGTAAGCTTTACGAATACGAATATCTTCTGCCAAGCTAGATGAAGGAATCAATTCTTTAACTTTTGATACTTCCATCTTATATTGCTCAGCAATTCCGTTGAATTCAGTTTCAACTTCATCGTCATTAACTTCGATCTTTTCAGCTTTAGCAATAGCTTCAAGAACTAAACGCAATTTAACTTTGTTTTCAGCATCTTTCCCCATTTGCTCACGAATTTGTTCCATTGTTTGACCAGTCATTTGCATGAATTGATCAAGTCCGAAACCTTGTTGTTGTAAACGATTTGCAAAGTCATTTACTAGTTGATTAGTTTCATCTTCAATCATTTCTTGTGGAATGTCAACAGTAGCACCATCTACTACTTTAGTGATCAAATCATTCATAGCATTATTTTCTGCTTGAGTTTTTTTGTTTTCCCCTAAATCTTTCTTAATTAGATTTTTTAAATCTTCAAGAGTTTCTACATTAGGTGCATTTACATCTTTAGCAAATTCATCATTAAGTTCAGGTAATTGCTTACTCTTAACTTCATGTACTTTTACTTTGAATGTAACAGGTGCTCCTTTTAGTTCTTCTGCTTGGTAATTTTCAGGGAATGTAACATTAACATCTTTATCATCGCCAGCAACAGCACCAATTAGTTGTTCTTCAAATCCTGGAATAAAGCTTCCTGAACCAATTACTAAGTGATGTCCTTCAGCTTTACCGCCTTCAAATGCTACACCATCTTTAAATCCTTCAAAATCAATTACAGCAGTATCGCCATTTTCAACAGCGCCTTCTTTTGTAATCATATCAGCATAGTTTTCTTGTAAACGAGTTAATTCATTATTAACCTCTTCATCACTAACCTCTGATACTTCTTCACTATATGGTAATTCTTTGTATTGACCTAAAGTTACTTCAGGTTTAACCACAATAATGAAGCGGATGTCAGCTTTTTCTTCATTCATGTCATCAATTGCTAATTCAGGTCTTGCTACAGGCCATAAATCAAACTCCTTAATTCCATCTTGTAATAATTGATTAGCAATACTTTCAATTGCTTCAACCATTACATTATTTGAAGAAATGTTTTTCTCAATCATATTTTTTGGAGCATGCCCTTTTCTAAAACCAGGGATTTCCACATTTTGCGCTAATTTATCGAAAGCTTTCTTTTGAGCATCTTTCCATTCTTGCCCTTCAATTGTTACTTTTAATTCACCTTTAGATTTTTCAATAATATTCCAAGTTGACATTGCTATTTCCTCCTAAATGTTCAGCCTAACTATTATAACAAAATTATCCTCAATTTCAAATAAGTTGAGAAGTAATATGCATTCTTTTTGCTTAATTTAACACCATTTTATGAAAGTAAGTGATTTTTAGGTGTTTCTTGCCTAAATTTAAGCTTTTTTTCAAGATTATCCCACTCATTACTGCGATTAGTAAGATTCAACACAAACTTCGTTATCATTAACGCTAATTCATAACCTTCTTCTAATTCATAGCTTAAAGGTAAGTAATCAAAGCATTCATGAATAAGTTGCTGTAAACAAAACTCATAAAACGAAGGATCTTCATTAGAAAACCACTCTTCTAAATAAGATTGTGCTTCATTAAATCCATCAGATTCAAAAGGTCTTAAACAACATACTGGTGTAAACTCATAATCAATTTCATCTTTTTGATAAATTAAAGTCTCATCAATTTTCTGTTCAATGCATGAGTCAATTAGTAATGCTGCCGCAGAAGGATTAGGTTTACTTGCTAAGTATTTACTAATAAGTTCCAAATAGTTTCTCAAATTCAATGTATTTAACTTATTAACCGCAACCAGTTGTAATTCATCATCAGCAAACAGGTATTTCTCTATATCTTGTTCACTTAATTCGCGAATTACTTGATTACCACTTTCTGATTTAATGTCTTTATTTAACTCTTCTAATTTTTTTTCGAACTCCACAGGCACATAAGGCATTTTCAACTCCGACAATATAAGTGATTTTGCTTCATCATATTCCTTATTTTTAATATGGTTTTCGATTGTTTCTAGTATTTCATCATAGTAACTTTTCATACTCTTCCTCAAAAATGAACCTTCAAACAAGTTGAAGGTTCTTCTATTAATTATCAAACATTTTTTGTCTTAGATAATCTAATTTCTTTGCAAATAAATTCTTATTTTTAATTTCTAATTCTTTGTCAAGACGACGCTTTTCGCTCATTTCATTTTCAAATTCAATAAGACGATGTTGTTCACTAGCTATTTCTTGCTCAATATCATTCAGTAATTTTTGATGTTTTCGTACCATTTCATCATAAATTTCTGATTGATTCGCTATTTTACCAGCTTTTTCTTTACGCAATTTAGATTCTTCTGCTTCCAGTTCACTTAATCTATTCTTTCGAGCAATTATTTTATCTTCATATCCCTCAAGTACATCTGCATAAGATACAGAACTAGAGTTTGATTTATAAATTTCATCTAATGACTCATATTTCTTCTTAAGTGCATTGAAACGTCTTAATACCTTGTTGTTATCATCTTGTAATGAGTAAATTTCCTCTAAGAAACTATTCTTAGTTGCAGCAATACGATCAGTAAATTCATCCTTAGCATGTTTTTCATTTTCCATAAGTTCATCTCGAATATTACTTACGTTTTCAAATTCAGCTGCATCATAGTTTTCTTCGTTATTTTGTCGTTTACGTAATGCATCCTTATATTCTTGAATATATGCTTCATTCTTAACAATTTGTTCGTTCAACAACTTCTCGTAACGTTCTTCTTTTTCACGTATTTGTTTGTCCAACTCATCAAGTGACAATTCAAACTCTTCGCCAGCTGCTTCTTTTTCTTTTTCTATACGTTGAAGTTCTTTTTCAAGAATCTTGTTATTTTTACGATTTTCTTCTTCAATTGATGCTTTCTTCTTTTCTGAAAGCTTTTCAAAAATCTTTTGTTGCTTATCAATTACATCATTAATTTTAGCTTTTTCTTCTTCTAATAATTCCAATTTAGACTGACGAATTGCTTGAAGTTTTTCCTCTTCTTGATTTCTTGTTTGAACAAATCTTTCAACTTCTAAATCAATACTTTGTTTGTAAGAATCAATTTTAGCTTGTCTATCTTTAATAAGGTTTTCAATGTTAACAAGATTTTGTTCACATTCTTCCTCATATTTGCGTAATCTTTGTTCATCTTGAAACTTACGTTGTTCAAGTTTTTCTTCTAAATCATGAATACTTTGACTAACTTGTTCTTCTTGTTTCTTTAAAGACTCATTTTCATTAATTAGTCGATTAATTTCAGGATTATATTGATTTCTAATTGCTTTTTCTTCTTCTTGCATTTTTTCAGCAGATAATTTGATACGTTGACGAATAGCACTTAAAGATTCATCCCAGAATTTTTTGAAGTTTTCTTTTTCAATATCTCTTTCTTCAATACGTTTAGCTTCTTCATTGTTCAAACGATTCACAAGAGCTTCAAAGCGAGTTTTTTCAGCCTCAAGTTTTTCTTCTTCTTGACGAACATATTCATTAATATCTGCTTGTTTATCAGCAAGTTGCTTTGCAAGTTGCGCTTTATAATCCTCATAGTTTTTAATAAAGCCATTTAGAATTTCATCATTTTGAAGTGCAATAACTTCTTGTTTTTCATCTTGTTCACGAATAAATTCTTGAATAAGTTGTTCATGTTGCGTATTTACTTGTTCGATTGCTTTTTGATAATTTTCATTACGCATTGCAATAATATGAGTAATTTCTTTATCAACATCTTCCTGAGCATTTTTGATTTCTTGAATTTTTTGCTCATTTATTTGTTTAGTTTGATCTAATTCATTTTGTAATTCTTCAATATTTGCATTAAGTCTATCAACCATTGATTGATAATTAGAAATCTCTCTTTCACGGTCTTCCATATGAATCTTATTATTGCGCTCATAGTCCGCGATAAACTTTTCAATCATTTCTTTTTTTGTTTCTTGTTGTCTAATTTTAGCATCAACCGCATTTTTAAGTTGAATTTTTTCAATTTCAACTTGATTTAATTGTGCACTCAACTCATCTTTTAATTCATTGAAATTTTTAATATTAGACTCTCTAGCAACTTCTGCTTCATATTCAAGTTGAGCTTTATGATGTTCAAAGTCCTCTTGAAGAAGTGCCATTTCATTTTTATGGCTTTCTTCTGTTTTTTCCATTTCTTGAGTAACAAGTTTAACTTGTTCTTGAATTTTACTAAGAGCTTGTTCATTTTCTCTTACTTTATTTGCATATGTAGCTTCTAATACAGATTGTTCTTGAAGAATTCTATTCTTCTCGTCTTCCATATTACGTTGAATGTCGATTAATTCTGAATTCATTTTATTAGATATTGTCTTACGTGCTAGTTCATATTCAGAGCGTAAATAATCAATTCGTTCATCTTTTTGCACTTCCAATTGAGCAATAGAGCGTTCAACTTCTTGTGCTTGTTCATTTAACTCAGTAGCTAATTCATTTCTTAACTTGATAAGTTTTTGATTCTCATCTTGTTCATCTGATTTATAATGACTAATTATGTCACGTAAATTTGCATCAATATTACGAATTTCAATTCGTTTATTATCAATTGCATGCTCAAAATCATTAATTTGTTGCAAATGCTCTTCAAGTGCAACGCTGTTCTTTTTAATTAAATCATTTTTATTAGCTTCGTATTCCTCTTGAAGTACAGCCATATTTGTAATTAATGTCTTTTCCTCATCAGTTAAGCGACTAATCTCACTATTTATTTCACTAATTCTTTCTTCAGCATTTTTTCTATGTTCATCAATACTCTTAACGATTTTCTCTACTGTTGTTTGAGCATTTTCCTTAATTTTGTTTAATTTCTTATCATTGTTATGCTTAAATGATTCTAATTCATTAGCATTTTTCTCTTTTAAGCTATCAAAGTTTTTGCCTGTTTCAGCTAAAATACGATTCTCTTGTTCGATTTGTTTTTCAAACTCTGGAATAATAGTATTTATCTTGTTTTGCGTATCATGAATTTCATTTGATATTTGTTCAATGAAAACATCACTATTTCTTTGTAATTCAGCAACACGTTCCTTATGCTCTTTTTGAATTTCTTTAATGTTTTCTTCATACTTAGCTTGCATTTCATCTTTTTTAGCAAGAACTTTTTGTTCGAATTCTTCCATTTTCTTTTGGAATTTATCTTTTGATTCATCAATTTTAGCTGTATGAGCACTAATTAATTCTTCTCTTCTTGCTTCAAAAGCTAATACACAAGCTTCATGTTTACTTCTTTCTTCTTCACGAAGTGCTTCTAAAGGAATCATTTTTTCATTTAATAATTCTATTTCTTTTTTTAATCCTTCAATAATTTCATTCTTATTATCGATTTCAGTACTGTGTTCTTCCTTAATAAGCTTAATTTGATTTTCAAGACGATTAACTTCTTCATCATTATTTTGTTGTATTAAGTTAACTTCAACTTGTTTATTTTCTAAATTTTTAATATAACCTTCAACTTGTTCATCAATTTCAACACGTTTTTGTGCAAAAACAGCTTCTTGTTCTTTAAGTTGTTCTTGAATTAATAGTACATCGCTTTCGAATTGTGCACTTAGTTTGATTAAATAATTATTATGTTCAATTTCTGCATTTTTAATATCTGTTTGGCACTTTAATATACGATCTTTGATTTCATTTAGACGTTGATAGTGTGTGCTTTCAAGTGTTAATTCCTTAGCTTCTAGTTCTTTCTTTCCTAATTGTAACTTTTCTTCATCACGACGTAGATCTTCCTTTAAGAAACTAATATTACCATTAAGTTTTTCTTCCTCACTCGCAAGCAATCCACGATAAAATTCATAGATTGAATCAGCTTCTTCCTTAAGTTTAGTATCCAATCCATTAGTTTTTAATACAATGTCTTGTTGGAATTGCTCAAATTCACGGCCTAGTTTTTCAATTAATTGTTGTGTTTGTTCTTGTTCAGTTGCTCTTAAATTAGTGAAGTTTTCTACTTCCTTCTTATAAGTATCACTTAAAATACGAAATTGATTTTGCTTTCCAGCAAGTTCATTTTGCGCATGGTTATGGGAATTTTCTAATTCTTTAATGCGAGCAAGTTGATTATCTTCCAAATTACGTCTAATCACTTCATATTTTTCAATTTTTTGTTTTAGTAAGTCTTTTAAACTTTTTTCATGTTTATCAAGTAAATCAAGTTCTGCTTTTTTACCATCGATAAAAGCTTGGTTACTAAGTGCAAAATCATCAAAACTTGCTGCCCATTGATTTATTTTAGTAGCAAGTTCTTGCTTCTTATGTTCAAGTTGCGCTAAGTTATTCTCTTTTGTATTCTCAATTTCTTGTTTATAACCTTCATATGTAATTTCTTCATTTTTAAGTGCTTCGCTAAGACTGTTTTCTAATTCAATAACCTTCTTATCAAAGTTTTTCTTTAATTTCTCAATGTGTGTTTCAAGTTTCTTAATTTCTTTTTTCTTCTTTTCACATTCAATAGCCGATGCAGATTTTAGACTTTCTTTGATTTCTTCAGTTTCTTGTATTAAACGATTACGTTCTTTTAAGAATAATTTGTCTTGGGATTGTTTGATTGACTGAATTTCATCGTATATTTCTTTTTCTTTTTTAGCAAGTTGTTCTTTTAATATTTTATTCTTTTTGTCAGCATCACTTAAAATAACAGCTTTTTTCTTATTTACTTCTTTAGCTGCTTTTTCAGATTTAGTTGCTAAGACATTAATTTTTTCTTGGATTTCTCCTGATTCAGCATCAATGTCATCCATTGCCTTTTCAATATCACGTTTAGCTTGATTAACTTGTTTTTTACGCGCATTATATTCGATATTTTGAACCTTCTGAACACCATTTAAAAAATCTCCTGAATGTTCTAACTCGTGTTCCAATTTTTCAATATTCTTCTCTTTTTCTTCTATTTCGATTTGAATATCGCTTGGTTTTACCTCTTCTTGCTTTTTGAATGAGTTAAAAAAACTGAATTTTGCCATAGTAGCACCCCTTAATCATGTTTAAAAATGCACATTTGTATATCATAAATATTAACTCAAAAATGCTATTTTAACAACATAAACTAGGTAAAACGAAGTAAAATAAAACAACTTCGTTTATAAATCAGCCAAGATAACATTACTTTAATACAATTAATAAATATTCATGCTGTATCCAAGTCATAGCCATAATACTTAAACAATAGTAGTTATGTAGGATATATTGAGTTAGATTATTTACTCTATTTTAAACATTAACTTGTTTTGCAACAGTTTTGAAAGCAATGCAATGAATGTCTATCTATAGACTGACCGATATAAATTTTCACGTAATTTTTTATAGATAATTATAGTTAAAATGGTTATTGCAGGCACCAAAATGATATAGATATTTGAAAAGTAGCTAACTAAATTATTATAAAATACAACCATTACAATACAAATCAGAAAAATGAATATACCATCAAAAAACATATCATTATTAATAAACCCTTTTGTTACGAAATAGAATATCAAAAGTATAGTCATAGCATAAATTAATGCATCTCCAATTGATACTAAGTTGAAATTTATTAATTGAATATTAAATAACAATTTTAAACTAATGAGTGTTACTCCAACTGTAATTAATATAATAATTATGTTCTTAACAAAACTATATACAATTGCATCAAACATTCTTTCTCTAGATATTGGCACAAGTTTTAAATATGTCGCCCTATTAAAATGATACTCATATGTTGCATATAACGAAATCGAAAATAATAGAATAAATAGAACATAAACCGTTGTTAATGACATCATTGAAAATTTACCATAATTAGAGAATGTTATGAAAATTTGATATAACCAAAACGAAAATCCAGTTATCGCAACTTTTTGATTATCAAGGTTATATTTAGAAAACCGACTTAATTGACTAATTTTATTTTCCATTTTTTTATTGCTTAATTCAAGATTTTTACTATTTGAATACGTTTGCACAAAAAGTTTAAATAACGCTACCATAAATGGAAATATAAATGAAACTAATATCATTAAGAAAAATTTATCAAAAACTAATATTTGCGTTTTAAAATAATATACAACCAATAATAGAAAGTTTAAATACATTAACGATAATATATATCCAAATCGACAATTATTTAAAAAACAATTATTTTTAAACATCATATTTTCAAGCACGAAATATATCCAATAAAAGCTGATAACTATCGCCAAAAACAGTATTACAGCATTTACACTATATGGATATACTTTAGTCAAACTACATAAACCAATAATACATACTCCTACAATTGTTAATGCAAATGAACTTATAAAATAAAGAGAAAATTGTTTGTTTTTATCTATTGGCAATATTTGTAAATATTTACTTCCGTTTGTATCTAAAAAATCAAAGTTAGATCCATAATCAAATCGGGTTGATTCACCCACAGTAAATAAACAAATTCCAAGCGCACCAACAGCCAAAAGTAAACTAGGATCACACAATCCAATAAAACCAATTGTAAATATTGCAACTGCCCAACGCCACATACATTTATTTTTCCAATATGTAAAGTAAGGTTTCATATCATAACCCCCAATAAATCATAATATCTTCTATTGATGCTTTTTTAAATTGATATTTTGGATTATTTATAAATTTAGAGCTTTGCGTGCACAATGCTTTAAAACCATCTTTAGTTTCTTCAATACTTCTACAAACTTTTTTTAAATCATCTGGTATGGTGCCTTCACCAAATACAATTTGGTTTTCTTCTTGGATATGATCCTTATTCATTGAAAATACAATTTCGCCATCATCAATTAATGTAACTTCATCTGCAATTTTATCTAAATCAGATGTAATGTGTGTTGAAAATAAAACGGTTTTACTTTCATCTTGCATAATATCATAAATTAAATCTAAAACTTGATGCCTTGAAATTGGATCAAGATTTGATGTTGGTTCATCAAGAATAATGAAATCCGGATGATGTGCTAAACTAAACGCAATTGATATTTTCATTTTCATTCCTAATGATAAACTTTTGAATTTAGTGTCTAAGGATACATCCAACTTTTTGCACAAATTTTTAAAATATAATATATCAAAATTACTATAAAACGGACCTAGTTCTGATGCTAAACGTTCTCCAGTCATTGATAAAGGATAATAAAATTGATCGTTAACATACGCAATTCTGTCCTTTATTTCAAGTCCATTATCCTCGAAATTCATACCTAATATTTTTATATCTCCTCTATTGCGTCTAATTAATTCTAAAAAGCCATTAATCATCGTTGTTTTACCAGAGCCATTTCGCCCAATCAATCCTGTAACATAACCCTTTTTAACACAGTAATTAGGAATATATAGTTTAAAATTATTATAGCTAACAGCTAAATCATTTAATTCTAATGCATACTCAGTCATAGTTTAGTCCTCCAATATACTATTAATAATATTCTTCAACTCATCATTACTTAATCCATATTTTTTTGCTTCTTCAATAATATTTTTTAGTTTTTCACTTGTCTCTTGTTCTTTTAAATCCTTAAGTTTATTGAGGGATACTTTTTTGACAAAGCATCCTTTACCTTGTCTTGTTTCAACGTAACCTTCTCTCTCCAAGTCATCATAAGCTCGTTTGATTGTGATGATAGCGATATTCAATTCTTTCGCCAAACTTCTAATTGATGGAAGTTGATCATTCTCCTTCAATACACCACTAAAAATCTTTTCTTTGATTTGCATAATCAATTGAAGATAGTTAGGTATATTAGATTTTTCATCAATTTTAAGTATCATAATCTCTCCTCACTGTTATTATTGTATAGACACAGTTAAATGTCAACAAAATTTAAAAAAAGAAGCAATCAATTGATTACTTCAAATTAACATTAACTACTTCTTCTTTTATATCTTTAAGTGTTTTAGCACTTGCATCAAACTTTCCTTGATCAACTTCATTAAGTGGAATTTTTACAATGGATTCAATACCATTATGCCCAACTATCGCAGGAACACCAATATACATATCATTCCATCCATACTCGCCATCTTGATAAGCAGATACCGTAAGAATTGTATGCTCATCGTTGAGTATAGCTTGTACTAAACGATTGAGCGCCAATCCAATTCCATAGAAAGTCGCTTTTTTTCGATTAATAATTTCATATGCTGCCTGTTGCACTTGGTGATAAATATCATTTAAATCGTTCAAATCTTTTCCTTTTTCATCTAAAAGTTCGAGTAAACATTTGCTTCCTACATAGGCATGTGTCCAAGGCACAAAGCTTGAATCACCATGTTCTCCCATGATATATGCATGAATATTATTTGTAGAAATACTTAAATATTCACTCATGAGATAACGTAAACGTGCTGTATCTAATATAGTCCCAGAACCTATTACTCTTTCTTTTACCAATCCAGAAACCTTCCATGCAACATAAGTCATAATATCAACTGGATTTGAGGCTATCACTAATATGCCATCAAATCCTGAATTCATTACACTTTCAGTAATTGATTTTATAATCTTTGCATTAACAGATGTCATATCCAAACGTGATTGACCTGGTTTTTGTGCTGTACCTGCTGTAATAACAACAATTTCAGCATCATTACATTCCTCATAATCACCTGTTTTTATAATAATTTTATTTCTAGCATATGGTAACCCATGTTGTAAATCCATCGCTTCACCTAACGCTTTTTCTTTATCTACATCAATAAGGACTAGTTCATCTACTCCTCCAGTTGTTAAAAATGAATATGCCATACTCATTCCGACAAATCCTGTTCCAACTAATACAACTTTTCTATCTTTTTTCATAGCACTCCTTCCTTTCATAGCTATGTTATTAGTTTAACTAAAAGATACACATTTGTAATCTAATATGCCCGTTTTATAGTATTGTGATAAAGTCACAGTAAACTCATCTAATTTTCTTTATACTATGAGTATAAAAGTGAGGAAATTATTATGAAATTAGTTATTATCAATGAACGTTGTCCTAAAAATCATCAATGTCCAGCAATGCGAGTTTGTCCTGTAAATGCTTTAAGTCAAAATGGCTTTGATGCCCCAGTTGTTGATTTAGAAAAATGTATTCGTTGTGGTAAATGTGTGCAACTATGTCCTAAGAAAGCATTAATTTTAGAATCATGAAAATACTAAGTAAACTTACTATCATTACTCTTTTATTTATCACTGGCTGCTCTACTACTACTTATAAAACAATCTCTGCTGATGATGCCAAAGATAAAATGACTACATCTGAAAATGTAGTTCTCCTTGATGTAAGAACTCCTAAAGAATATGAAGAAAAACATATTCAAGGTTCTATTTTAATCCCTGATTATGACATTGAAAATGAAATCGAAACACAAATTTCAAACAAAGATACCACAATCATTGTTTATTGTCGCAGTGGTAATCGCAGTCGTAATGTTGCGCATAAGCTAACTAGTATGGGATATAAAGATGTCTATGATTTAGGTGGAATAAGTAACTACCCTTACATTGAAGATATTGTTACAAATTGAAAATAACTATTCAATGTATGAAATGTCAATTAATTTTTCATTATCAAACACCAATTTGAAACAACTTGGTGTTTTAATTTTACCATCTATAATAATACGTTCATTAAAAATGATTTTTCTTTCTTTACATTTAGCATTTGTAACAGCAATCGAACAGTTTGATAAAAGGAATGAACATATTGCAGTAGCATGGCTTACAATCGCTATTGTTTGATTATCATCAACACGATTCAAATAGAAGTCTATCGCATCTACCATTCTCTTTCTAACATCATTTAGTGATTCTCCGCCAATATTTTTATAATCATAATCCGAATATTGGCGAGCCCAGAAATCATCAACAAGTTCTTCTTCCATGCCTAATCTTCTTTCACATAAGCGATCATCAACAGAATAATTAGAACTTATTATTTGCGCTGTTTGTACTGCTCGTACATATGGTGAACAAAGAATACTATCAAAATCATCATACAAATCTGATAATAAATTTTTCATCTCTATAACACCTTGTTTTGAAATAGGAATACTTTCATTATGATATTTGGAATTTTCTTGCGGAGTAGTGTGTCGAAACAAATATATCGTTTTCATAATTTACCTAATACTTCTATTTTTATTTATCTAATTTGATATTACATTATAAACGAAAATATTCAACTATTTAATAAAAAAGATGAGAATTTATCTCCCATCTCTTATAGATTTAATAATGCTTCTTCCTTATCTAGATTATTAATCGTTTCCTTTTTAACTTTACGCAAATAATATAAACTTAATACACAACAAATACCTTCTGTAATTGGAAATGAAATCCACGATACATTCAATCCAAATTGATGAGCTAATATATAAGTACATGGAACTAATAGTATCATTTGTCGTAATAATGTAATTATTAATGAATTTTTACCATGATCTAATGCTTGGAATACAGAACAAAGTATCATCGATACACCTGCAAACAAAAATGAGAAACTAATAATCCTCAATGCAGGTACACCAATTGCAAGCATATCCTCCTTAGCATCAAATAAATATAATAATTGTTCTGGAAACAATTGGAAAACAATGGTTCCAGCAAGCATTATAATTGTTGCAAAAACCAAAGAAAAATTAATTGTTTCAATTATTCGTTTCTTATTTTTTGCGCCAAAATTAAACGAAACAATAGGTATAATTGCATTGGTTATTCCTGCTACCGCCATAAATACAAACTGTTGTAACTTATAATAAATACTAAACACAGATACCGCAAGAGTAGAGAATTGAACTAAAATTACATTCATAAATACAGTCATAAAACTCATTATTGATTGCATTAAAATTGCAGGAATTGCTATTTTATAAATATTTCTAACTAATCCTAAATCAAATTTAAATTCTCTAATATGTACTTGTATAAGTTTAATTTTATATTTAGTAATTACTATGCCTAAAACCATAGCTATTAATTGTCCAATAACAGTTGCTACCGCTGCTCCTGTAACACCCATCGCCGGTAATCCAAAATATCCAAAAATAAATATAGGATCAAGTATTATATTTACTAATGCTCCCACTCCTTGAATAATCATATTATAAACCGTGTTACCAGTTGATTGCATTATACGTTCATAAGTAATTTGAACAAATACCCCTATCGAAAATATAGTACATATTTGCATGTAACTTATTCCCATACTCAATATCTCAGGATCAGTTGTAAACAATTGTAAAAATTGTTTAGAAAATAATACTCCAATTAGCGCAAAAACTAAACCATTAACTCCTGCCAACATCAATCCATGCAAGGCAACTTGTTCAGCATTCTTTTGTTTCCTAAGACCTAAATTCCTTGATAATAACGCATTAATTCCAACACCTGTACCACAAGCAACAGCTACTAATATCATTTGTATCGGATAGCATAGCGAGACCGCAGTAAGTGCTGCTTCTGATACCCTAGCAACAAACATACTATCTACAATATTGTAAAGCGCTTGTACTAACATTGATATGATAATTGGCAAAGACATAGTCATAATTAATTTGTTAATTTTCATACTTCCCATTTTATTTTCTTCCATTATTTTGCCTCCATTCCAAACTAAAAGGAACCCGGGGTTCCTTGATTTATTCACTCTGATAGTTTCCAATGTTTTTATGCAAAGCGGACAGAAGACGTATGGGTCACGTTATCTGTATGTCTATTTTAACCAAAAACCAGTTAAATATCAAACTTTTATTACAATATCTTGTCTTTTCTCTATCACACTATTCATTTTTTATGTTTGCTATAATCTGAAACAACGCAGTGATAACATTTATAACTTCATTACTTACATTCCTACCGCTCTCCACTATTTACTCAAATTTAGGTCAAGTATGATATTTCATTATCTTAATAGAATTAAGTAATAATCTATATTTTTCCTGCAATAATCACTTTTTTCACTTGTGAACATAAATAAATAGAGTATTATTAATGTGAAGATACTAAGGAGACTGCGCATATGGGAGAACTTAGTTTTATATTTAATGAAAAATATGAAAAAAATAAATTACACGGTATTAATGGTGATGCTTCATGCCTTATTTATCAAGATAAAGATTTTGAATCACTAATTGAAATAATGCCAAAAGGAACTGTAGGATATATCTATACTATTCAAACAAGTTTAGTAGAATTTAGCTATATCTTAGAGGGAGAAATTGAATTTTTAGATGGTGAAACTACAATACTTCTTAAAAAAGGAGATATCTATTTTCATCATTCACTACTTCATAACCACATTTTCCGTGTTACTAAAGCTGCTAAAGTTTTAAATTTAAATACTGGACCATACTACAATAGTTATGAAAAAGATGAAAATGATTTAATGACGGTATTAGAAAATCTTCAAAAAGTAGATGGTGATACTTTAGAACATTGTATAAGAGTTCGTCGTCTTTGTTTAGGAATAGTATATTTTTTAAGAACTTGCATCGACCAATTAGATGACCTTTATTTTGCAGCTATATTTCATGATGTTGGAAAAGCAAAAATACCTACAGAAATATTATTAAAACCTAGTAAGCTAAACAATGAAGAATATGAAATTATGAAGAAACACAGTCAACATACCTATGAAATGATAAAGGAACACTATGGCGATACAATCGCTGAAATTGCTTATCAACATCATGAGAAACTCGATGGCACTGGGTATCCACGCGGACTTAAAGGTGATGAAATTTGCTTGTTATCACGTGTTATCACAGTGGCAGATGCTTATGATGCAATGGTTGTATCTAGACCCTATCACGTTGCTAAATCAATTCCCGATGCTATTAAGGAGCTTAGAAGATGTGAAGGAATTCAATTTGATGGTAGCGTTATAGATGCTCTAGAGATGTATCTATCAACACTAGAATAAATTCAATTAAAATACCTTTTTATACTATTAAGTGTAAATAGGTTTTTTTATATTTTCATACTATAAAGTAGAACCAATAATTTGCTCATTTATAATAAAAACCTTATTATGGCATTAATTGTCCGTAACAAGGTTAATATAAATTTATTAATTAAGTTTTTTAATCTTTATATTATTTCTTCCACACTCTTTTACTTCATATAAAATACCATCAACATTGTAATACAAATCATCAAAGTCTATAACTTTATCAAATATGAGTACTCCTATACTGATTGTCAACTTGTATTCTTTCTCAATTGTATCTAGATTTTTTATAAAGTTTTCACATAATTTCAAAATTTCTTCTTCGCTTCTAATAGAATCCAAATAAACCATGAATTCATCTCCGCCAAGTCGACCTGAGACGAAACTACTAAAACAGCTATTCAACAACTTACCAAATTCTTCTAATAATCTATCACCTTCAAAATGTCCTTGTGTATCATTTATAATTTTAAAGTTATCTAGATCCATAGAAATAATTGCACCACTTGATTTTTTATCTATATAAGACTGAACAATTTCTTTGAATGTTTGTTGATTATAAACTCCTGTTAGCTGATCATATTGAGCTAAACATTCATATTTTTTTCTTTCTTTATGCAACTCTTTTTTCATTTGATTTGATTTATATAAGAATACAAGCAATGTACCTACAATCGCAAATGAAATTAATAAAACTAACGCAATAGATTCCATTGGATTTTGTTTGAAATAATCTATTAACGTATACTTTTCTTTATCAAGTACATTATTATAAATAATATCATTAATACGATGTTGACTGATACCACTAATTCCTTGTTCAAGTATATTCATAATTCGATAATCTTGTTTGTTGTATAGTCCTATCGCTAAATCATAATTATCATAAATTGAAGGTATAATATTAACATTAGGATAATATGATGAATAATATTGTGCACGATACCCATCAATATATGCCTCTTTATAAACGCCACTAGAGACTTTATTAAATAAATCTTTATCTTCATAATTCACTTCAAATGTATGATTCAAATTTAAATATCCTGACATTGCAATAACGTTACTTTTAGATACAAATCCATTTGATATTCTAACTATAGGCAATTGTACAATAGATGATGTTAATAAGTATCCATTTTTTAATCCACTTGAATATTTTATAGGAACACCTAAAATCATATCAATAATACCATATTCAAAGTCTTCTTTAATACTTCCTAAATCATCCATTTCCACATATTCAATCTTTAATCCAGTATTTTCACTAATTAAATTCATAATATCAATTAGAATACCTTTATATTCATTAGTTGATGTATCAAAGTATTGTAGCGGATAGTTATTTGGAATTACCCCTACACGTAACACACGTAATTCATTCACTAATTGTTTCTCTTCCATTGTTAGTGATGTAGATAAATTTGGAGTTGAGTAGTATTTTTGATATAAACTATCCACAAAATTAGGGTCAATTATATTTAATTCACTCATTGCATCGTTAATAATTTCCATAACACTTGTTTTACTCTCAGCAGATACGAAATAATATGGAGTTTTAACCAAATTATCAACGACTTTAAATGTTGTTGATTTTGTCGTGTCACGTCCAATAATCAAATCAACTTCACCATCAACCAAAGCATTTTTTGTTTCTTTATAAGTAGCATATTCAACTATTTCTGGAGTAATCTTATTCTTAGAACAATACTCATCTAGATATTTTCTTTGATTTAAAGAAGTACTAATTATACCAATCTTAGTTTTTTCATTTTTTAATAATACACGTTGATTCATATCATCATTATTAGATAATGCTAATAACGAGGTGCTTACATGTCCATAAGAAAAGTCACTATACAGGTAACCCTCATCGAATCCACTATTTTTAAGCATCCCACCAATTAAATCAATTTCGCCTTCTTTTACTTTATTTAAAACATCTAAAATTTCTGCATCAACCGAATTATAATAAATAAATTCAAAATGAACAGGCGAAAACTGTTCCAATTTTGTTAAGTATTCATGAGTATATCCTGTAATATAATCATCGTTTAAGGCATCTGTATTATTACCTTCTTCAGTCAAAATAGCTACAGTTATTGTAGATCTTTCTACCTTAGAGAAACTTGTATTTTCAGCACTTAGTGGGTTGCATAAAGATACAAAAATAAGGCATATAAAAAGAAGTAATAATGGTTTTCTAATTCTATTTATTTTCATATTAGTTTCCTTTTGACGGTTATATTGTACCACAACTTACAAAAAACATTAAATAATACTGATTTTTAAATAAATATTTTATGTAACATTTAAGAACATTTAAAAATAACTTCACCTTTTCAAAAGAGTTTTATCCATATAATTGTCAAAAAAATGTGTTTTATTCATTACCATTTCAAATAGTCAAATAAATATTTCATTATGTTTTCTATCTGTACAAGTCTTTTCTATCTGTTTTGAAGCAACTTGTACTAATAATGAATTTAGTTTTTTTGCTTTAGTTGGGCAAATAGTTATACATCTCATACAAGTTATGCATTCATCTTTATGTAATTTTCTAGGATTTTCAGAAGAAATAGCACCCACGGGACATAATTGAGCGCATAATCGACAACTTGTACATTTATTCGTTGTATGTGGCTTTAATGGAATACCTTTATATTCTCTATAAGGATAATTTCCTAGAAGCGAAATAATTTTATACTTTTCTTCGCCAATCCTTGATTTTAACTGCTTAGAGAAATCTAGTAATTGTAACTTATCTTCATCATCAGGTCTATTGGTTGCGAATTTATGCATAATCGAATGTTCTGCGACTGCTGCAACTGCACCTACACAAACAAATCCCTTCTCTTTTACAAAATCTTGTAATTCTTTTAGTGTATCATCATACGCTCTATTTCCATATGAAACCACAAGAATTACTTTTGTACTATTACCTATAAATTTTTCCATACGTTTTAAAGCAATCGATGGAACTCTACCTCCATATGATGGTACTCCAATAATGCATAAATCTTCTTCACCAAAACTATAATCATTTTTACAATCATGTTTACTTAAATCTATTTCATTTGTTACTACAAATTCTTTACTAATAATTTTAACAATTTTCTCCGTTGATTTTGTTGGACTAAAATATATCATATAATTGCTCATTATATTTCTCCTCTTATTGCTAAGTTATTCAACTTATCTAGCTTATTTTATTCTTTTACAACTTATAATACAATTAATAATATTGAAAACTCTTAAAGTCATTAAAAAACCTCGTTGTAATTGCTAATATCTTACATATTACATACCAGGTATAATTTAATTAATATTTTATTTGTAGTTTAATGAATTGTAAAAATCATCTATTACTTTAAATATCTCTGCTCTATCAAATGAATAATAATCAGAATCGTTACAAAATATTCTTCCATTTTCAACTACTTCTAATCTTTGGATGACATTGTTGTCATTTGAAATATAAAAATCATAAAATGTGATTGGGTAATAAGGAAAGAAATACCCTTCAGTTGTTTCATATAAATAATACAATGATTTATCTTCAAGTAAATTTGATAGCCTTTCAATATCCTCTTCTTTTAAATATATTGATTCGGATTTTTTATTCGCTGCTTCATCAACATAGTTTTTAATCACAATAACATTTGATGATCCTTCAAATCCTTCTTCTAAGTTAATTGATTTTGACAAATAGAAAAGAACAGAAATAATAATCAAAAAAATGAAAATAAAATATTTATGCTTAATTATATATTTCATAATTGACACACCTTTCATAATATTATCTAAACCAAACTAGTCTCAATATATTCATCTTTGCTTGGTTTTTTAAATCTGTGTATTCTTTTAAACTAGTAGCATCTAATTTTGGATTCTTAGCTTCAAATGGTATAACAAAGTAATCATTTTGTATAGAAGGACTATCTAAACTATTAATTTGAACATTAGTATCGTTAAAATCTATCGGGTAAATATCCCAACCATAAAATAATTCTGAACATTTATCATCTTTACAATCTTTTGGCAGATAGCTTATGGTTAGACTTATATATTCTTGATTTTTATATTCTATAATGCTTGGTTTCTTTACTTTTAAAGACTTTGGCAAATCTAAATTCAAAGTTATTTTGAACTCATCTTCAAATAATGAGAAATGCCTCTTATTATCCAAATCATAATAATTTAAATCAATACTTTTTGTATTCTGTTTAAATTCGTCAACTAGTATAGAAAGATTATCAAATGGAATACTGGTAGTTGTTTTCTTAGATTCAATCACATTTCTATTAACGTTACATCCACTGATAAAGATTAGTGTAAGAGCTAGCATTATAATTTTTTTCATAGTATCTCCAGTCTCGTTTAACTTTTTACTTATTTTTATCACCATGATTTTAAATAAACAATAGCTTTGTGATAATATGCCATTTAAGCGTGATAAATGGTAAGTTTTATTTGAAAATCACATTATAATATCATCTTTAAAATACAAAATAAAACAACGAATTACAAGACTCATTGTCTAACCCGTTGTTTTATTGTCTAAGTGGTAACAATTTTAACTGATTTTATATAAATTGTATGTTTATTAGTGAATATCGCCAGATGCGATTTTATCTATTTGTTCAAAACTTGGTACAAAAAACAAATTACCTGTTATAGGATTAAAATAATCTAAAATACTATCATATTCATTATTATCCTTCCCCTCAAACATGTGTTTCAACATTTGAAGAGTAATAGAAAAGTCTTTTGAATATCCTAAGAAATAACTTCCAAATATGCTTTTAGAAGCTTCTGCAAAAGCAATATTAGCTCTCATAATTTTCACTTCCTCTCCCAAAACATCATGCGCCTTAGAAATTTCAGTGTGTGCATTACTAGGCTTTTTATCTTCAGATAATTCCAAATCTGTATCTTTATATCTACCAACAACTAATTCTTGTTTTTCAACAGATAATGAATCCCATAGATCCAAGTCAAAAATATACTTTTGAGCCATAACATATGTACCTCCAAAGTAAGGGTCTTCATGATTATCAATATAAACAACTTCTTTGGCTTCTTCTATATCGGGATTCTCTGTTCCATCAACAAATCCAAATATAGCTCTACCATCACGAAAACGGAAGCCATGAGTTTCATCAACAGAATCTATTACATTTTTTAATAATTTATGTATAATAAGCATCATTTCATAACATACATCCATTTTATCTGCACTTATATGAAAGAATAAATCACCATCTGTACTAACCGCTGTTTTGTTCTTTCCTTTTATATCATTAAACTGTTTTAGATCTTTTGGTTTTTCACTATTTGGAAATAATCTACCCCATGCATTAGAACCAATACCCATTACAAATTTAAAATTATCAAAAGGAAACCTTATTTTCATACTATTAAGTGTTGGATGAAGTCTACCACAAAAATCTTTAAACACTTCTAAAACTTCATTAGTATCTACATCATTTTTAAAATTTACAGTACATAGAATTGTATTCTGTGCTTGTTCTGGGATAACATCTTGATATTTCATATTTAATCCTCCATATAAAATATATTATTAGCTTTATCAAATTACTTTTCAATGAATATGCATTATTTATTTTGTTTATAATTACACATTACAAATAAAAACATAAATGATTATCTATATAGTAATACATCCATCACTAACATTTTAGTATTTTAAATTTTTTTAATTAACATTTGATAGATACAGCTACTTAAAATATTTATAAAACAAATCTGATACTTGTTTAGGTTTGAAAACAACTGCTAAATAATTTTTCCTATTCAAAATCACTGAATTTTTACCATCATTATAAATTGCTATTTTAGCATAATCTCCTTGTGTATTTATCATGATTATCTCTATTGAATCCAATGGTAATTTGTGGATTTCTTGATCAATCAAAGGATAAAAATTAATTACATAGCTACTATCCAGGTCTTGCAAAACATTTCTTACAGACTCTTTATTTAAACTCAAATCTTCACAATTAGTCGCAGATACCGTATAATCACACTTAATTAACGTAACATTGGAAACGTTTGATACCAGATTCCCTATACTGTTCAAATTCATAAATAAGTATATTGAAATAAACACTAAAATAAGTGCTAAGACTTTTGAATAGATATTGCTATGAAATCGAAAATATCCTAGTATTGATGTTAATAGATTAAACTTCACTACCTCTCCTCGCCTTCTCTTGTCATTATTTTTCATTTTCCTCCAAATCAGCAGTAGTTGTTTTCTTGCTGCTGTTTCATTTCGAACATATGTGACTTTTATTTTAATTTTCTATATTTTATTCTTTTACAGCAATATTGAAATTATTATAACTACCGAATTCTTTTCAATTGTTTCCAATACTTTGCAATTGTATGTCAATCCAAATACTGACTATTTCTATACAATATAATCACTATTAACAATATATTGAGAGTCACTCTCAGCTTATTCGTTTGTTTATCATTAAACTTAAATTCAATTTGTTCTATTAAATATACTGGTTCTTTAATCCATAAGTATAAAAACGAAAAATATAGAGATTTGGAAATTAATTGATAGGTATTTATAAAACAATAATCCACTAAAATGTAATAAATAGGATATTAAGTTACACATCGATAATTTTTATGCATGATGGATGTAGAGGATCCATTGAAGATATTCATTGAAGAATACCTCAATGTAATATCAAACTGCATCAACATCTACTTCATCTCTATATCCTTTATTAAAAAAATACTTACCGATCTTTGTTCCTAAACTTTCTATCATTCCCATTCCATTACCTACTTACAAGATAAATAAAAAAACAACGAATTTCAATATCCGTTGTCTATCACGTCTTTTCGTTGTCTATCTCGTATGGTTTTCTTAGAAAAAGTGATACTTTGAATTGTAAATCTTGCTCAATCACAATTTCACCATTATATTTTTTAACGATTGTATCTACTATTGTTAATCCAATTCCATGTTCACCAGGATTCATTTTCTCAGTAACCAAATTCTTGTGTTGCTTAATATCATTCACTACACTGATTATTATATTATTATTCACATCTTTAATCTTTAGAGTGATATTTTGTCTGTTATTATGATTACGTTTCAACTCATCAATAGAATTATCTAGCAAATTAGAAATTATAGTACAACAATCGAATTCAATATCTTGATTTATTTGAAGTGTCTCAATTGATAGTCAAAATAAATATCTTTTTGTGAATTCTTTTTGAAATTAAGTAAAGCGTTTAAATACTGATATTCAGTAAATATTGTAGTATCTATAACAGATATTTCTCCAATAATTTTAGATATAAATGCTATTGATTCTTTGGTTTTATCCGCTTTTATTAAGCATTCAACTGTTCCTAAATTACTAATCATATCATGCTTTATTTTTCTTATTTCCTTAGCTTTTTCTAGTTGTGAAGTATGCTGTTCATTCGTATATTCAACAATTTTAGTAATCATTTTTAGCTTATCATTTTCTATTTCAGTGATATATTGTTTCTTTACAATTATGAAAATACTCAATCCAACAATCATCGAGGAAACAAGAATAATATTATAATAGTCATTACTTCCAAATATATAGTACCCTTGTAGTAGTAATAACATCAAAATCAACAATGGTAGCATAATATAAAACATCTTGCTCATTGATTTAACACCATACTTTTCAATGAATTTTTTTACATATTTTGCAAATAAATAAAATGTAATAAATCTTACTACATGAATAGTAATGGCGTAAGTAACGAAGTCAAATTGAATTATTTCAATATATTGTGCCAACAATAGTATTCCAACTGCTCCAATAATAGATATCACATTTAACAAAAATATTAAGATAATTTCATTAGAGGTCATCATTTTAAAGCATAAATAGATCATTATAATGTCTATTATAAATAGTAAGAATTCAATATTAAAAGCATATAAGTTTGACATATTTGAAATGATATAATTTAATATTCCAAACAAAAGTATTAATGGAATTGTTATATAAATTTTCCTACTCCTTGATTTGTTAACAAAATAAAAGAATAAGAAAATTTCAACATAATCCAGTATACTAAATAGAATTTCCATCATATCGCCACTCTTTTTAAGTATTCTTTCTTAAAGCTATGTAGATAATCTCGACTAATTGTATCTTTAATACCATTTTCAAGAAGTATCAAATTATCTGAGAATGATACCAAGCGAAGTATATTAATCATTGTTGATTTATTAATATATATTAAATATCCATATGATTTATCATATATATTTGATAAAGTATTTTGATAAATTTGAATCTTATTTTTGTTTGTTGATATATATATTTTCCTGTTTTCCTTAGAAACCTTCAAGATATTGAGTAATTCAACATCAACCTCACCTACTTCAGTAACTAAATGAATAGTTTTTACCTCCTTTGTTCGCTCTATAAAATTTATCAAATCATCAGTTGTTTTTTGAATATCATTTCCCTTAAGTAAATAACCTAACACTTTTTCTCCAAACGCTTCAAATACTCTATCTGAAATAGATGTTAAAAATATGATTTTAGTATTCTTAACTTTCATTGATTTTGATATTTTGATGCCATCAATACCTGGTAATTCAATATCTAAAATAATTAAATCAAAACATTGAGTTGTCTTCAAAACACTCGATATTTATCCCAATATTTCTATTCACTAATGCATTTATTAACAAAGTTGAATATTCTTTACTATCTTCTACAAGAGCAATCTTCATATTATTCTCCCAATATATGCTCATTATATCAAAATAACTATTTATATACCATCTGCCCATGTATTATTATTCATATACAATTATTGAATAGCTACACATGTACCAATGTTGATTAATTCAGAAGTTGACATATTCACCACTGCAGAGCGACTAGGTCACTCTAAACAAATGGTTGAAATTTCTATGGTAACTTGTTTCCATGTAAAAAGAAAGAGATACTTAATGTACTCAATAACGTTAAAATCACTTCTCTAGCCTAATAGCTGGCTTAAGAAGTGATTTTTCAATTCATTAATATGCTAAATTGAAATTTTACCTAGTATATTGGAGAATTATTTTAATCGCTCTTTGCCTATCTTTATAAATTAATTTCTGCATACTATCGTCATATATTCGGTTAAAACTTTCTAGCGTATTAAGAATAATATCTATTAGTTCTGGTTTATATTTAGCAATCACAATCACATCTTGAATACATTGTCTTGCTGTAATTGGCTTTTCATCTTCAATATGTTCTAGCCATTTTTCAATAATGGAATTCACCTTATTGTCCTTATCCCATTTTGCATTATAGGCAATCAATCGTAATCCTCTTGTGCGAATAAAAGAATTTTCTTTATTGTTCATCATATCAACAAACTTGTCAAAATACATATATAAATCATTACTATGTTCACATATTAATAACAATTCTTTCAATGCGTTATATGCGTGCTTGTTATCTGAGCAAATTAACATTTCAATTTGTGTTTCATAATTCATATATTAACTCCTTTCAAGTTTGTTAATATTATACCATTATCTAAAAGTTAAACTGACACTTTTTAACTCAAAAATCTCTGAATTGTGCCAATAAATTAAAAACATATCAGAATCGTATCAAGAATTTCTAGGTTAGTTATATAAAAAACCTTTAAACATTGCCAACTGCACACATTAAAAATAAAGTCTAGAAAATAAAATCATATCAAATCCGTTTTTTCATGAAAAAAAAGCCCCATTTAATGGGCTGATTTAACTACTGGCGTCCTCGAAAGGATTCGAACCTTCGACCGTACGCTTAGAAGGCGTATGCTCTATCCAACTGAGCTACGAGGACACTGCTATATTATAATAACAAAGCTGGCTACAATTTGCAACCTAATTTGTAGTCTTTTCGTTCAATATCTATTTTATCATCCTCTATATTTATAATTGCATATGACGGAATACTACCATCACGATTTCTTGATATAGATCCTGGATTAACCAAATATATACCATCAACTACTCTTGTTTCAAATACATGGGTATGACCAAAACATACAATATCGCAATTGCAACTCTTAGCTTTATTTATTAGTAATTCACGGTTATCTAAAAACATTAGACGATGACCATGAGCTATAAGAATTCTATGACTTCCAAGTTCTATAATTTTTGACTCTGGTAAATCTCCATAAAAATCATTATTGCCACGAACTGCCGCAAATCCTGCTAGATAATCTATTGGTAACTCACTGTCTCCACAATGTATAAAAGCTGCTGCATCTTGATGCACCAGTTGAACTTCTTTTAATGGTTCTATTCTTCCATGATTATCACTAACTACTATTATTTTCATAAAACACAAACCTCTTTTAATAATGCATTTATAATTTTACTAGAAATCAAGAATTTATCAACTATAACTTATCAATTACCATCTTATTTGCTATAATACATTTAGAGGTGCAATATGAATAACATTATAGATTTATATAAAACATATATCAGTCCTATAGTAATTGGAGTTCTAATTATAACTATTGTAATAACAATTTTCTATTTAGTACGATTATTCTTAGGATGTAAAAGTTTACTAAGTACCGTTGATGAAGTTATAGAAACAACCAATCAAGTACAAGACAATTTAGTTATGACAAAGAATAAAAAAGATTTAATGCAATATTACTTTAAAAAGAAAAAAGCGGAACTTAGCTTCTTAATATCCGCCCTATTCTTCCTTCATATTCTTAATCATAAAGACTAAAGAGAACTTACGTTCTCTTTTAATTTGCTATTACTTCTCCTAAAGATAAGTTATTATCATGTAAATATCGTGCTAACTCATCTCCAACATACCGGAAATGATAGCTTTGCTCACTTTTATTAGTTAGATATGCATTCTCTACTTTGTATGATTGAACAAATCCATATAAATATGCATTTTCCAATAACCATTTATATTGCTCAGTTTTATCAAATTCTGAGTTAGCAAGTCCTCTTAAACAAAAATCGACAGCTAAACCTAATTGATGTTCACTATGTCCTGGCATAAATTCTACTTTGCCAGCATTCTCTCCATACTGTTGTATAGCATCTTTATAGCGCTTATCTTGATCCGCATAAGAAATATATCCTTCCGACACAAATAATCCACCGCAAGAATTAAAAGAATTCAAATCAGTTTGGATAGCATTACATAAATTTTGAATAGGTGTTTGTAATGCAGCATCTACTTGTATATATTTGTCATATAAAGTTGGAATATTATCATTAATTTGTTGTAAATTATAGGGTTTACGAATTGAAACAGTATGAATATCATCCACATAAGCATTTGGATTACCAGCATTAGTAACCAATATTGAGTTTGAATTATATGAATCACCATGATCTATCCAATATGACAACTCATCAAATTTATAATAAACTAAGTAGTTTGCTAATGTGATTACATCCATATAATTCCTTGTTTTCTCAACCATTCTAACAATTGCAGCCGGAGTTTCATCCCACAACAATTTGTTTAACTCACGATATTCAGCAGCATGATATATATTAAAACCATCTTCTTGAATATACGCAATAAATGTTGCTGGCGCTATGGAGTATTCAATAATATATTCTATCTCTTGGTCGTTTAAATGTTCTCTAATTAAGCGATTATTTTCTTCATTTTTATATGGATAACGTGATAATTTATCATAATTCACGTTCATAAAAGCAAGACATAAGATAGATATAACGAGAATCATGCTTACAAATATAGCACGTTTAGTTTTCATCTCATTCACCTCTTTCAGTATTATATCATAATATTCTACCTATGACTCTTTTAAAATTAGGTAAACATTCTCTGCAACTTCTTGAGGTAAAACTTCAGTTAATTCCTCTATAGTAGCGCTTTTTATCTGTTTAAAACTTCCAAAATGTTTAAGTAGTTTTTTCTTTCTAACTTCACCAATTCCATCAATTTCATCAAGTATTGATTTTGTTTGGGCTTTTTGTCTTAGTTTTCGATGGTATGTAATCGCAAACCGATGCACTTCATCTTGCATTCTTGTTAATAGAAAGAAAAATGGGCTATTTTTATCAATTATATTCAATTGACCATCTCGACTCATCATTCCAGATGTATTATGCTTATCATCCTTAACAAGACCAAACAATGGTATATCTAGCCCCAATGAATCTAATATTGTTTTAGCTGCATCTATTTGTTGTTGACCACCATCTACCAAAATACAGTCCGGCATCCTTGCTTCTTCAATCATTAATCTATAATATCTTCTATAAAGCACTTCTTTCATTGAATCAACATCACTATTTGTAGTGTGTAATTTATAAATACGATATTCTGATTTATTTGGTTTTCCATCATCATAAACAACACATGCTGCAACTGTAAATGCACCAGATATATGACTATTATCAAATATTTCAACACGATGTATATCCCTTTTGGCTAATAATGTAAACTGATTCATTAACGACTCATCATTCTCCGCTCTTGCTTCAACAACTTCAAACTTCAATATTAATTGCTTTTGTGCATTATTTTCAGCTAAATCTAATAACTTTTTACGATAACCCTTACTCGGTACTGTAATTTTGGTTTCCAACGCCTCTTCAAGTATTGTAATATCCTCTAAATTTGGTAACACAATTTCTGGTGGCAATGGGTGCTTCTGATAATATTGCGTTACAAAAGATATAAATTCCTCTTCTGCTTGTCCATATAAAGGCGATAATGATAATTCACGTTCCAACAATTTTCCTTGACGAATAAAGAAGCCTTGAATAGATAAATATCCCTTATCCGCAAAATAACTAAATACATCACGATTAGATTTATCTTGTGTTTGTACCTGTTGCTTATCATTAGATACATGTTCTATTGAATGAATTAAATCACGATATTCAATTGCTTTTTCAAATTGCATTTGTTCTGTTGCATCTGCCATTTTTCTCTGTAAGTCATCTAATATTTCTTTATTATCACCATTTAAAAACCGTGTTATTTTTTCAACGATTTCTTGATATATATTTGGATCTACATCATATTCACATGGTCCTAAACATTGTCCTAAGTGATAATATAAGCATACCTTTTTAGGCATTGTTTTACATTTTCTTAAAGGATATAAAGTTTGTAGTAATCGAATAGTTTGATGAGCTGCTGTTGCATCAGGAAAAGGACCAAAGTATTTTGCTCTTCGATCTTTTTTAGTCTCCCTTACTACTGTTAGTGTGGGATAATTTTCTTTTGTTAATTTGATATACGGATAAGTTTTATCATCCATAAACATAATATTAAAACGTGGACGATGTTTCTTTATTAGATTTATCTCTAAAAGTAACGCTTCCTTTTCAGTTCTTGTTATAAAGAAATCAAAGTCACGTACATTACTTACCATTTTTGTAGTCTTAAAATCATGTGCACCAACGAAATATTGATTCACACGATTTTTCAATTTTTTTGCTTTACCAACATAGATGATTGTTCCAGATGCATCTTTCATTAAATAACATCCAGGCTCCATAGGTAAATTTTGTAATTTAGCTTGTAAATCTTTATTCATTTTTATCCTCTTAGTGTTACTACTGTAGCACCCGTTGATCCTTCACTTGGAGCACCTAATCTGAAACTTATAACATCGCGATCACTTTTAAGATAATCTTGTACTGCTTTTCTTAATGCTCCAGTACCATCTCCATGGATGATTCGTACCGTAGCCATGTGATTAAATTTAGCATCATCTAAATATTTTTGTAAAACAGGCATTGCTTCTTCAATTCTCATACCAATAAGATTACACTCCAATTTGAATGATTGTATTTTTTCTGTTTTCATAGAGAAAACTTGTTTTGGTTTAATAATTTGTTTATGGGTATGTCGTATCTTATCTTTTGTTGATTTTACTGTAATTCCATTTAAATTTAAAGTTATTTGATTTTTATTAATTTGTATAATCTTAGCAATTTGTGATGATTGTTTGATTTCAACAGTTTGACCAACTTTATATTCTTTAACGTCAACTGTTTCTTCATCTTCTGTTTCATCTAATACATTTAATTTTTTCTTTATATCTAATATTTCGTGATACTTACTATTTTCTTGTTTTTCACGCATTTCACTTAAGATATCTTGTGCTTCTTCTTTAATCATTTGTAAATAGTCATCTGCTGCTTGTTTAGCTTTTTCTAAACTTTTATCTTTCTCTTTTTCAATTCTTTCTTTTTCTATTGTTAATGCTTGAATCATTTCTGATTGAACTTGTTGTTGAACAAGTAATTTTTCTTTAAGTTGCTCATTTTCAAGCACTTGTTTTTCTAGCTTTTCAATTAATTTATCTTCTTCTGTTTTTTGTTGATTTTTTAGAAACTCTGCATCCTTAATAACACTATCCTTAATATTAAAACGACGAGCTATTTCAAAGGCATTACTTTGACCAGTTAACCCTTCAACAAAGTGATAAGTTGGTACTAACTTTTCAACATCAAACTGTACTGATGATACCAATATGTCATCATGTCGCTTTCCATACGCTTTTAAGCGACCATAATGAGTAGTAGCAACAACTATGCACCCTTTAGCTCTTAAGTCGTTTAAAACAGCTATAGCAAGGCTCTCTCCCTCTTTGGGATCAGTTCCCGACCCAAGCTCATCTAACAATACAAAACTATCAGCAGTTGCATGTTGACTTACATCAGCTAACTTTGATAAATGAGCACTAAATGTACTTAATGATTCAACAACTGACTGATCATCTCCAATATCAACAAAAACATGATCAAAGAAAGGAATTGATGCTTCCTCTGCACATACTGGTATTCCACAATATGTAAGTAAAACAGCTAAGCCTAAACATTTTAAACTAACAGTCTTACCACCTGTATTGGGGCCTGTAATAAGTAATACTTTTTTTGGTTCTATGATTCGATACGTGTTCTCAACTACTTTTTTACGATCAATTAATGGATGACGAGTATTCTTTAAATAAATTGATTTTTCTTGAGTAAGTGATGCAACACATGCATCCTCTTTCTTTCCCCAACAAGCCTTCGCAAATAATGCATCTAAAATAGCACAAGTCTCTAAATTATTTAAACAATCTGTTGCGATTACACTAACCTCTTGACTACACTCCATGCAGATACGTTCTATCTCTTCTTGCTCTTGGTATAAATAAGATTGCTTACGATTGTTTAACTCAACAAAACTACTAGGTTCAACATAAGCGGTTTGCCCTGATGCGCTCTCGCCATGAATAAAACCACCAAAACTATTCTTATCTCCCGCTTTAACAAGAACCACAACACGATTATTTCTAGTAGTTACAATATTATCAATCATAGATGATGCATGTTTTTGCATAAAACGATTAGTTTCTATCGATATTTCACCATCTATTTTCAATAATAATCTTCTTATTTGTCTTAACTCGGGACTCGCACTATCCAATATTTCACCAGAATCATCAAAACAAGATTCAAGTTTTTCTTGGACACTTTTAAAGATAACTATTGAAGATACTAAGTCTTCTAATTCTTCGCATTTTTCTTCTACACTCGTTTGATATGCAACTATCCCTCTACAAGCTCTTATATGATTTATTACAGATATAAAATCCAAAGGTGAAAGTGTCATACCTTTTTGTGCTTGCAAAAGAATTTTTGTGATGTCTTTTAAACCTGATAGTGGCATTGAAGAATATTTAACTGTACAATTTAAAGCCTCTTTAATACGAGCATTTTCTCTTCTAATAATCAAAGGACTAAAACTCGGTTCTAGCGCTTCTATTTTTTCACGCCCAAGACTAAAAGCACAAAAATTTGCTATTTGTGTTTTAATAGTCTCAAGTTCTATTCCTGCATATTTCATTACTTACCTACCTCATCTAAATGATTCTCCTCAAACCATTGTTTCAATTCTAAACGATCATTATCAGAAAAATCATTCATATCATCAAATAATTTATTTAATGATGAATTCTTTGAAAGTGGCTCTTCAATTTCTTCTACAAATGTACTAGCATAAGTCAATATTGGCTGTAACCAAGATTTTTCTACATATTGCCCTCCTTTTGGAAAAATTGGCAATGTTAAAACAAAAGCTATTAATATCATCCATACTGTAGAATAAACAAAACTAAATAAAGAACCTGCTATTCCATTTAGTTGCTTAAGTATAGGAATATTTTGTAACACTTTTACTAATGGTCTTATTAAGAGTAACAATATTTTCAATACTATGAAAATTACTACAAACCACACAAATTGATTGATGTAATTGTAAATTGCATCCTGAAAAATTGTAGCTTGTAGCGGCATCAAGTCTTTTGGCCATATTGCAAAATATGTTGCAAGTACAGGTGAAAATAGCCACGACACATAAATAATTACTAATAAACCTACTAAATCTAATAATTGTAATAAAAATCCTCTTTTATATCCTAAGATAAAATTGATACCATAAAATAAACAAATACCAATATTAATTACTAAAAATGTTACTTCCATTGTGGTACCTCTCAATCCATATAATAATAACTAATTATCATCGAATGTGCAAATACTATGGTATGATATACGCGAGGTAAAAAGATATGTCAACAATTACTCTTGTATTAACCGATACGCAAATAAATAAACTAAAAACAACATTTAGTGAATCCATAGTTTCAAAGACTCCTCCATATGCTCTTTATCAATTAAAAGTAGAAGGATGTGTCATTACTGCATATGAATCTAAAAAAGTTGTATTTCAAGGAAGTGATGCAGAAGTCTACGCAAGTCCCTTTCAAATTAAAAATACATTTAAAACACAGGCTGGAAGTGATGAAGTTGGTACAGGTGATTACTTTGGACCAATATGTGTTTGTGCTTGCATTGTAACTAACAAAAATAAAGATGCTTTAGCTAAATACGCTATCCAAGATTCAAAAGCATTAAAAGATGATTACATCCAACAAATCGCTCCCCAAATTATGAAGACAGTTGAATATAGTTTGTTAATACTTGATAATGCAAAATACAATCAAGTTCAAGCAACTAACAACATGAATCAAATTAAAGCAAAATTACATAATCAAGCTTACGTAAACCTAGCAAAGAAAACAACATTGCCCAACTTTATAATCATCGATCAATTTACACCAGAAAAACTTTATTACAATTACATTAAAAATGAACCAAATATTATTAGAAATATCCATTTTGAAACTAAAGCTGAAAATAAATATCTTGCCGTAGCTTGTGCATCAGTAATCGCAAGACACGCTTTCCTTGAATGTTTAAAAAATTATGAAACACATTATGATATGACATTTCAAAAAGGTGCAAGCGACAAAGTAGATCAAAATGCTGCTGAATTCGTTAAACGATATGGAATAGAAGAACTAAAGAATGTCGCTAAACTACATTTCAAGAATACTGAAAAATTAAAGGAATACCTATAGGTATTCCTCATTTAATTTTAATATTTATGCTAATTTGTTCTTGTAATTGAACAAGTTCTACACCAGCTGCACACAACATTTTTTTACTAGCTTTTACAGCATCTGTGTCCGCGTATTTATCACACTCGTACACAATTTTTTTAATACCTGATTGAATTATAGCTTTTGCACATTCATTACATGGAAATAAGGAAACATAAATCGCACAGTTATTAACTGGACGGGGACTATTTAAAATTGCATTTAACTCAGCATGAACAACAAAGGCATATTTACTTTCAAGCATTCCACCTTCTCTTCCCCATGGAAATTCATCATCGTTACAACCTCGAGGTAAGCCATTATAACCAATACTAACAACACGATGAGTATCATCAACAATAACAGCACCTACTTGCGTAGAAGGATCTTTAGATCGTAGTGCCGATAAATGTGCCATACCCATAAAATACTGGTCCCAATTTAATACGTTTTCTCTTTTCATTATGTTTATTTCCCTTCTAAATTAAGTCCATAAAATTCACTTAATTTATTTTTCATACTATTACTATATCCATTTAACCCAACTGAATCAAGATAATCTAATACCGCAATATCCGTTCCCAAATACATCGGTTTAACATTATAATTTTGAACACAACGGAATCCTAAAATACCTATTAATAATACAAAAGCTATTAAGGCATTTTGTCTAAGTAATTTCCATGATTTTTGTTTTGTTAACAATAACGAGATAAACAATCCACCTACGAATCCACCAATATGTCCATACATTGAAACTCCCGGCATAAATGTTATTAACAAGTTAATTAATAAAGTAGAAAGGAAACTACGTGCCACTGCCGGATTATAAATTACTTTAGATTCAAACCCATAAACTAGCAACGCTGCCATAAATCCATATAACCCACCACTTAATCCAACTGTAACAACATTATCTTGAGCAGCGAAAATAAATAAACTACCAAAAATTATTGACCCCAATAAAATGACAACATATTCCCATTTCTTATATAGTTTTTCAATAATACCACCTAATGAAATCAATGCAGCAGTATTCATCAATACGTGAAAGAAATCATAATGAACAAATCCAACAGTTAAGAAACGAAAGAATTCTCCTCCAGCTACAATAAACGCCTTATAATAACCACCCATTACAATACTCGCAGTAACTGCCGACCCATCACCACCAATAGAATTACTAATGAGGTTTGTTATTACAAAAATAATGAAACATATAATTGCAATGCCATACGTAATTAATGGTAATTGTTTAAGATTATTTTTTTTGATATTTCTTGGATCAAAATTATTAAATGCTTGTATTGTTTTTTCTTTTGTTTCATTTTCATTATCATTAATCTTTAAAATCATTGATTTAAAATCTGGAAATGTATTGGTAATATCAATTCCAGAGACATTTTCATTTGAAATTGCAACCTGAACAAAGTTTTCATCTTCACTCTCTTCAACTAGTTCATCACTAATATGAATATCAAGTAACTTAACGTTTCTATGAAAAAAATCACATATCGCTTTACTGGTTTCTAATAAACGAGATTTTTCAAACATTACAGATGATGCAGTTGATAAAGAAATACGAATTACAGGGTATTCTTCATTAATGCTACTACCTAGCCATATCTCATGAGTATTGTGCTTAATCTCTACAAATTTATATTCATATTTCGTTACGAAATATTGAGCTAATTTCATAATGAGTAAATCTCTCTCAACTGCCATACTAATAACCTCTCATTTCTTCAATTAGAGCTTTAAAGTAATCTGGTAAAGGTGCTTCAAATGTCATTGTTTCATGTGTTCTTGGATGCACAAGTGTAAGGGATTGAGCATGTAAAGCTTGCCCTTGTGTATCTTGTCTTGTATTTCTTAGTGAATATTTTGGATCTCCTACAATTGGAAAACCAATATATTGCATATGAACACGAATTTGATGTGTTCTACCCGTTTCTAATTTAAAGCTAACTAATGTAAAACCTTTAAATCTCTCTTCTACTCTAAAATGTGTAACAGCATCTCTGGCATTTTTATCAGTAACTGTCATTTTTTGTCTATCTCTTGAATCACGTCCTATTGGTGCATCAATAGTTCCATATTCATGAGGTAATTCACCATGAACAATTGCAATATAATCTCTAGTACATGTTTTATTAGATAACTGTTTTGAAATAGCTTCATGAGCCATATCATTCTTACATGCCACTATACATCCAGTTGTATCCTTATCAATACGATGGACAATTCCTGGTCTTAGAACTCCATTAATACCTGATAAATCTTTACAATGATATAATAATCCGTTTACCAATGTATGATCTGGATTTCCAGCACCTGGATGAACAACCATACCTTTCGGTTTATTTATTACAATAATGTCTTCATCCTCATAAATAATATCTAAGTTTAAATCTTGTGGAAATGCTTCTAATTCTTTCACTTCAGGAATTTCGATTTCAACTTCATCACCACATCTAACTTTATAGTTATTCTTTTTTATTTCATCATTTACGTGTATTAAACCTTGATCAAGTAGTTGTTGAATACGAGCACGAGAAAAGTCCTCACTTCTTGCACATAATACTTTATCAAGTCGATTACCTACTTCATTTTCTTCAATAATATAATTAATTTTTTCCATCCGGTTCCTCCTTTTTGAATAATGTTATTATGATTAGCACAAAAATACCTATACACAGTGCTGAATCCGCAACGTTAAATATTGGAAAGTCATATCCAAAAATAATAAAATCTAAGAAGTCACGGACATAACCAAATACAAAGCGGTCAAATAAATTACCTGCAGCTCCTGCGATCATTAATGTAATACAAATTCTTTCCCATTTATTTTCTTCTGGAGTTTTAGTATACATGTACACGAATAACCCAACACCAAGCAGCGAGATAAGCGTTAAAATTCCAACACGCCCACTAAACAAACTCCAAGCTGCACCTGTATTTTTTGCATAAGTAATATAGAAGAAATTCTCAATAATTGGAATTTGTTGATGCAACGCAAGGTTTGATTGCACTAATACCTTACTTCCTAAATCAAGAATCAATACGCCTATTAAAATAAATATATCTCTACGTTTCATAATTTCACCTTTTCATTGGAATATTATACCAAAAAGACTAGTTCAACACTAGTCTTTAACAAATCTATTTCTTTTTTAGAAATCTTGAGAAGTTTTAATGAATTCTTCTAACTCATAAGGTTCATATCTTTTTTGCATCTTAGTAAGGGCTATATTAAATGCTTTTTCATCATAATCATTCATTCTTTGTTCACGTAATGCATGTTTAATTGCAGAGCTAACTTCAAATGACATTGACCCTTCTTTTCTCGCACAAATCTTATTTGAACCATCAATCAATAAAAATAAGGCATTGTAATTTTGATTATCCTTAAGTGTATTTAGGAATTCCTTAGTTGCATCTAAGATACAAAATGGTATATCTGAGGTTTCAATCATATCATTAACCTCTAATAAGAAGCCATCAATTACTCCTTTTTGAAAATAACTTAAATGTATTTTATTCCTTCTAAAAAGTTGTATTTCTTCATCAACCCAAACTTTATCTTTTATAAAGAAGATCCAAGTTTGTTCAAGGAAATCTAGCCATATCCCATCTTCAATTGTTGTATCAACAACACTCTCTGTTCTATAAGAAATCATTAATCTATCCTTTATGCAGTAATTGATTTTCTAGATCCTCTGTAAACTGATTGGTATATAAACGATAATAATATCCTTTTTTATCCATCAGTTCAGTATGAGTACCAGATTCAACTACAACGCCCTTCTTTATAACTAAGATTATATCGGCATTTACGATTGTTGACAATCTATGAGCGATAATAAAACTTGTATGATGAGTTAAAACATGATCAATTGTGTGCTGAATGATTTGTTCTGTTTCAGTATCAATCGAAGATGTAGCTTCATCTAATACGAAAATACGAGGATTAACAAGTACTGCTCTAGCAAATGATATCAATTGTTTTTGACCAGTAGACAGTTTACCTCCACCTTCTCCAACCTCAGTATCATAGCCATTTTCAAGTTTTGATATAAAATCATGAGCATTAACTAATTTACATGCTTCAATAATTTCTTCATCTGTCGCATCAAGACGACCAAAACGAATATTTTCCTTAATTGTACCAGAAAATAAATGTGGTGATTGTAAAACATAACCTAAACGTGATCTTAACCACCCTAAAGATCTTTCACGATACTCTACCCCATCAATTAAGATTTCACCTTCAACTGGTTGATAGAAACGACATAATAAATTCACAATTGTACTCTTACCAGATCCTGTCTCACCAACAAGCGCAACAGTTTGACCTTCTTTAACTTTTAAGTTAAAGTTCTTCAATACTGGCTCTCCTGGTAAATAATGAAATGAAACATTTCTAAATTCTACATTTCCTTTGATTGGTTCATAGTTTTCTGTCTTTGGATCAAACAATGTACCATATTTTTCAATAACTTCTGGTGTATCAACAATCTCTGGTTTACTATCTAATAACCCTAATACTCGTTCAGCGCTGGCTTGTGCCATTTGTAGTTCAGCAATTAATCTTGCAATTTGACGTAAAGGTTCAAAAAATTGCGTTGCATATTGAGTAAACATCATTAGTGTTCCAAATTGTAGCGTACCTAATAGCACTTCATAACCACCATACCAAAGAATAGCAGCAGTGCTAATTGATCCAAGCCCCATTACTAAAGGCATAAATAAGGAAGACAAGGTAGCAGCTTTGATACTAGATTTACGCATTAAAGCAGTATCTTCTCTAAACTCATGAAAGTTTTTTTCTTCAAGAACAAGCGTTTTTGTAGTTTTAGCGCCTGTAATACCTTCATTAAACCCACTTGTAATACGAGAGTTTATTTTTCTTACAGATCGATAATTTTTTAGAATTCGAATTTGAAACCAAACGCTTATATAAGCTAAAATAGGAACTACTATTAATACCATTAAAGCAAGTTTCCAGTTAACAATTAACATAACTATAGTTACACCAATCATTACACTAAAACCCCATACTAAATCCATTAAACTCCACGATAGTATTTCAGCTAAACGTCCAATATCACTTGTCATACGTGCCATTAACCAGCCAATTGGCGTTTTGTCAAAATACGAGAATGAAAGTGATTGAAGTTTATGGAATGCTTTTTCTCTCACTTCAAAAGCGAAATTCATTTCGATTTTTCCTGCTTGCAAAAAGAATAAATAAACAATACTAGCCTGTGCAATGATACCAATAATAAATATTACAGCAAATAACGTTAATTGCGAATCAATAACACCTTTACCAACAAAGTAGTCAATTGCAATCTTATTCATGAATGGAAATGCTACATCCAATACTGCAATAAACAAATTAAGTAAGAATAAAATATACAAGTTTTTCTTTTGAGAATGCATCAGTCCTAGAATTTTGCGCCAAAGACCAATTTCTAGAGAATCGGTATTATATTCTTGTTCTTGGAAACGATTAGTCATTGTCATCACCTCCTCGAATAAATGAACTTTGTATTTCAAAAATTCGTTTGTATAATCCATCTTGATTTATCAATGATTCATGATTACCAATTTGTGTAATTCTACCGTCTTCAATTACGATAATTTTATCTGCATCCTGTGCAGAAGAAACACGTTGTGTAATAATGATTTTTGTTGTTTCTTTATTTAATTCATTTAATGCTCCTCTAATATGGGCATCAGTTTCAGTATCTACAGCACTTAAACTATCATCAAAAATAAGAATCGGTGTTTCATTGATAATTGTTCTTGCAATAGCAATACGTTGCTTTTGTCCCCCAGATAGAGTTACACCTTTCTCACCTACCAAAGTATCATATCCTTGTTCAAATTCTTGAATAACCTCATGAACAGAAGCCACACGTGCAGCTCTTTCTACCTTAGCATCATCATTAAAGCGATTAGCCAAACGTATATTATCGTGAATTGATTTAGAGAATAAAAATGGTTCTTGTAATACAATTCCTATATTTTTACGAATATGTTCTCTTTGAATAGTATTTAATTCATTGCCATCTATTTTTAATGATCCACCAGTGTAATCATATAAACGCGATAGTAAGTGAACTAAAGTAGATTTACCAGCACCTGTCGGACCTATAATTGCGACAGTTTCACCTGGATTAATTGTAAAAGTAATATCCTTTAAAATTGGTTCATTAGCATCATGGTATTGAAAGTCAACATGATTAAATTCAATCATTCCTTTAACATTTGGTGTTTCACCATTAGTAGCATCTTCTATAGGACTATTAAATATTTCATTTAAACGTTTTGCTGAAACAGTTGCTTTACCAATATCAGCTAATATTCTTCCCAAGTTTCTAATCGGCCATAAAATCATAGTTTCATACGAAATGAACACAAAGAAATTCCCAACTGTTATGTTCCCCGCGATTGCTTGATATATTCCTACAACGAGAATTAATAATATTTGTGATAAACAAATTAAATCACTCGTACTCCAATACAGTCCCAGTAATCTAATTAATTTAAAAGTTAAATCTTTAAATACTTCATTTTTCTTTTCAAATCGATCAATTTCATATCTTTCTCTATTAAAAGCCTTAATAACACGAATTCCAGATAAGCTTTCTTGAATAGTTGTAGTCATTACACCTTCAGCTTCATCTGAATCTAAAAATGTTTTCTGAGTATTTTTGAAAAAGATATAAGCGTAAAATATCAATAATGGCATACTGATAATCGATAAAACAGCCATTGGTGGATAAATTGAAAATAAAACGACAATAGCAATAAATGCTGTTGCAACAGAATATATCATTTCCGACAATTGTCCTGCAAACACTTTACGAACTTGTTCTACATCACTTGTACAACGTTGAACTAAGTCACCTGTTTTTGCACCTACATGATACGAATATGGTAAATGTTGTAAATGATCATATAAATCATTACGTATATGATAACTCATGTTTTCCGAAATAATTCCGTTCATTCTTCCTCGAATAAATACTGATATGCATAAGAATACACTTACTAATAAAACCAGTACCGCTCCTATCCATAGGTTATCGCGCACATAGTCACGCCCTCCTAGAAAATTTAATAAGGAACTAAACAAAGTATTTGTTATTGGTTGATTATCTATGATATTGTCTATAAAAAAACTAAATATTAGTGGTGAAACTAGGTTTAGTAATGCATAGAGTAATGTAACTATAAGCATAAGTAGCAATTTACCTTGATTATTTTTACAATACTTCTTTACAAAAGTCCATGTATTCATGTACTGCTTCCCCCTTTAAAATACAAAAATAAAAAACACTTACGTGCTTTTTATAATTTAACGAAATTGCTCCGCTAAGCATTTGGCGATTTGATCTGGACAAGAAGTATTCTTGTTACCACAAGTAATCCCGTTAAAAGCACTTATCACTTCTTCTACGGTCTTGCCCTTGATAATACTACAAATTCCTTTTAGGTTGCCATCACATCCACCAGTTATTTGTACATCTTTAATTATATTATCTTCACACTCAAATTCAAAGAGTCTTGAGCAAGTCCCATTTGGTTTATAACTAAATTTATTGACTGACATGATGTCACCTCCTTTACGCTGGAAATATCATAACATATTTTTTATATTAGTTGAAGTTTTTATCGAATTTTTTAAATACTGTATTATCCGCAATAACTAACAAACGATCATCCAATTCAATTACGTAATCTGCATTAGGTGAAATTGATAAATGTTCTTTTGGTTTTTTACGTATTCCTAAGATATTTATTCCATATTTTGCACGTAAGTTTAAATCCTTAAGTGGCTTACCAACCCAAATTTCTGGTGCAATAATTTCTACTACACTATACTCTGAATCAATATCTATTAAATCAACAATATTCTTTGATACTAATTGTTTGGCAACACGTTCACCCATTTCCTTTTCAGGACGGATAACACGGTCAGCACCAATTTTTTCAAATATTTGCATATACTTCTTATTTTTTGCCTTAGCTAAAATATAAGGAACACCTAATTCTTTTAGATTCATTATTGCCATAATACTATCTTCCAAGTGTGATCCTGTAGCAACTACTGCGACATCACAGTCCTGAATTCCAATAGCACGTAATTGTTCGATATCAGTAATATCCGCTTGTACGGCATTAGTAACATATTCAGCAACACGATCAACACAAGTAATATCACTATCCACTGCGATTACTTCATAGTTGTAGTCTGATAATGTTTTAGAAATTGTTGAACCAAATATTCCTAATCCTAAGATTGCATATGTTTTTGTTTTGTTTGACATAGTTTTCTCCTAACCTATTAAAATGTCCCCGTGTGCATACGATACTTCGTTTGTTAATTTCTTACGCGAATTAACCCTAAATATTAATACTACAATTGTTATTGGTCCAACACGACCGATAAACATTAAAGCGATAATGACCAGTTTACCAACTACCGAAAGTAGTGGTGTTAAATCCATTGATAGCCCTACAGTTGCGATTGCCGAGAAACATTCAAATATAATCGCTAAGAATGGCGCAGTCTCAGAAATACATAACACAATAATCGCAATAACTAATGCTGTCAAGTAGATAATAGTAACAACGTAAGCTTTCATAAAGTTTACACGTGGTATATCTCTTTTCATTACATTAATATGATTATCATTTCTTAAAATAAATAATACAAATATAAATAACATTGCAAATGTAGTGGTTTTAATACCCCCAGCAGTTCCTCCAGGTGATCCACCAATAAACATATATAAGCACATAATAAATTGAGTAGCTGGTTTTAATGCTGCAATAGGCAGCGTAGCAAAACCTGCTGTTCTCAATGTAGTTGATTGGAAGAATGAAGCCATCCACTTACTACTTTCACTTAAAGGTCCAAGTGTTGCTGGATTATTATGTTCTAATAAATAGATAATCACAGTTCCGGATAATAATAACCCAACAGTCATAAGTAATACAACTTTTGTATGTACCGATAACGTACTAATAAACTTCCTAAAGTTTTTACGCTTTGCGAATAAATCACCAATATTTTTACGTAAATCTAACCAAACTACAAATCCAATACCACCAGTAATGATTAGTCCAGCCACCGTAAAGTTAATTAGTGGATCATTAACGAATGGTATTAAACTTGAGTGAGTTATATTATCAAGTCCAGCATTACAAAATGCTGATACAGATAAGAAAATAGAATTGAAGATACCATGAAACCAACCATATTCAGGTACAAATTTAGTAGCGAATAACAAGAATCCAATAGTTTCAAATATCAAAGTGTATAAAACAATACTCCTAATAAACTTAGGAATATCTTTCATATCATTCTTAGATAATGAATCTTGAATAATTTTTTTCTCACCTAAAAATATTTTATGTTTCATAAGTGAAAGCATTAATGTTAGTAATGTCATCAATCCAAGTCCACCAACTTGCATCAAACCGATAATTACAATTTGCCCCCACATATTATATTGACTTAAAATAGAATATGGGACAAGACCAGTAACACATGTAGCACTCGTCGAAACGAATAAATGATCAATAAATGGCTTTGGAACGCCAACATTGGCAAATGGAAAACTTAATAGAATAGCTCCAGTTAAAATAACAAATGCAAAACTAAGAGCAATCATTGCCATTGGACCAACTTTTTTAAATAGTATTTGTCGTATAGACATATTAGATTTATCCATAATATCCCCTTTAATCTATAGCAAATATTAGTTTACTCCTTTATAAATAAAAATCAACATATACCGTATTAGTTAAACCTTTCACAAAGAATTAAAAGTATACATATCCTTATCTTTATGATATAGTGTTCCTTTGGAGAAAATAAACTATGAAATTTAACGAATTACAATTATCAAAAGAAATGCTTCGTGCAATTCAAGATTGCGGGTATAACGAAGCTACTTATATCCAAAGTGCATGTATACCTGTTATTTTAACAGGTGGCGACATTTTAGGACAATCACAAACAGGAACTGGTAAAACAGCTGCTTTTGGCATACCATTAATCGAAGAATTAAAAATTACTGATCACAAGAGACCTCAAGCGCTAATCCTTACCCCTACTCGTGAACTTGCTTTACAAGTAGTAGAAGAAATCCGTAAGTTTGCAAAATACAAAGAAGGTCTTAAAACAGTTTGTCTATACGGGGGAACTCCTATAGTTAAACAAATTCAAGATCTTAAGAAAGGTTGTGACATCGTTGTTGGATGTCCAGGACGTGTTCTAGACCATTTACGCAGACATACATTAAAGATGGAAAACTGTAATAAACTAGTCTTAGATGAAGCAGATGAAATGCTTAACATGGGATTTAGAGAAGATATTGAATCAATTATTAACGAATTACCAGAAGAAAGACAAACTATTCTTTTCTCTGCAACAATGCCTAAGGCAATTCTAGAAATCACTAGAACTTACCAAACTAACCCTGTTCATATTAAAACACCAGTAACTGAACTTACTGCTGCAAAAATCGAACAAGTAGTTTATGAATGTAAGCAAAGTGACAAACGTGAAGTATTAATTCAATTAATTGAATTACAACGTCCTAATCTAGCAATGATCTTCTGTAACACTAAGAAAATGGTTGATGATTTAACAAGCGAATTGGTGGCTAAAGGATATCCTGCCGCTGCAATCCATGGTGACATGAAGCAAGAAGCTCGTGCCAACGTTATGGAACGCTTCAAGAAGAAGAAGATTAATATCCTAGTAGCAACTGACGTTGCAGCTCGTGGTATCGATGTAGACAGCATGGATGTTGTTTATAACTTCGATTTCCCTCAAGAAGCTGAATACTATGTTCATCGTATCGGTAGAACTGCACGTGCTGGTAAAGAAGGATTAGCTGTTACTTTATTAACTGCTAGACAAAGAAATTTAGTTAGAGAACTTGAACGTACAACAAAAGCTAAGATTGAAGTTAAACCTTTACCTAGCCAAAAGATGATTCGTGAGGTACGTACTAATCAAGTTAAACAAGATATTAACAACATGTTAAATACTTCAGTTACAAAAGAAATCGAAGAATTAGTAAATGAATTCATCGGACAAGGATTTAGTGAAAGAGAATTAGCGCTAGCTCTAGCTAACAATATGTTCTCATCAACTTTATTAGTTGAAATTAAAACTCCTCAAAAGGAACCAAATTCACTACGTGTAAACTCTAAAGATAAAACAACTCTTGAAATCAATGTTGGTAACCGTCACAAAGTAAGTCCTGCTCATATCTTAAGTGCTATAGCAGAAGCTACTGGATTAAGTGGTAAAGACATTGGAAAGATCAACATTGGTGAACGTTCTACTACAGTAGATGTTCCAAAAGAAGTTGTATCTAGTATCCTTAATGATTTAAAGAATACTACAATTAAAGGTTATAATATCGAAGTAACTGAACTAGGTAGTTCAAATTCAAGATCAAGTAAAGATAGAAACTTTAGTGGCGAAAGAAGCTCAAGTCGTGATAGAGGCACTAGAGATAGAAGTTCTGGAAGAGAAAGAAGTTTCTCTAGAGATAAAAAATCAAGTGATGATAAGCCAGCTAGAGAAAGAAGTTTCTCTAGAGACAAAAAATCAAGTGATGATAAACCAGCTAGAGAAAGAAGTTTCTCTAGAGACAAAAAATCAAGTGATGATAAGCCAACTAGAGAAAGAAGTTTCTCTAGAACTAAGAAATCAAGTGATGACAAACCAGTTAGAGAAAGAAAAAGTACACCTGATAGAAAGAAGAAACAAGATTAATGTTTCTTCTTTTTTTTGTTTATTAGTCAAAAAAAGAAAAACATCTAGCAAAGCTTACTAGATGTTCAAATAAATTAATAATTTGTTGGATGAACCATGAAGTATGATTTAGGATGAGTACATACTGGACAAACTTCAGGGGCATTTTTACCAATATATAAATGTCCACAGTTACGACATTCCCAAACAGTATCTTCTTTCTTAACAAATACTTCACCATTTTCAATATTAGCTAATAATTTGTTATAACGTTCTTCATGTGTTTTTTCAATGGCAGCTACTCCGCGCATTGTTTCAGCAATTTCAGGGAAACCTTCTTCATCCGCCTCATCTGCCATTCGTGCATACATATCAGTCCATTCATAATTTTCACCAGCAGCAGCATCTTTCAAATTTTCCATTGTATCACCAACACCATGGAATAATTTAAACCATAATTTTGCATGTTCTTTTTCATTTTCTGCAGTTTGTAAAAATAATGCAGCTATTTGTTCATAACCTTCTTTTTTAGCTTTGCTAGCATAATAAGTATACTTGTTACGAGCTTGGCTTTCGCCAGAGAATGCATCCATTAAATTCTTTTCAGTCTTTGTTCCTTTTAAGTCTTTCATTTTCATCTCTCCTTTTTCTTATTATAACTCAATTTTATATAGATAAAGCATTATTTATCCAAATGCTACATCTAAAATCATCATAATCACAAAGCCAACAATACATCCCATTGTAGAGAAATGCGTTGCTTCATGACCACCCGTTTGACTCTCAGGTATCAATTCTTCAGTCACAACGTAAATCATTGCTCCTGCTGCAAATGCTAATGCGTAAGGTAAAATAGGTCTTACTGCAGTTACTAGGAATGCCCCAATAACCGCTGATATTGGTTCAACCAAACCACTTGCTTGACCATAAAGAAATGATTTTGTACGTGACAACCCTTCTTTTCTCAATGGAATTGAAACTGCTGCTCCTTCAGGAAAATTTTGAATTCCAATCCCTAATGCAACTGTGAAAGCTGCCATTAATTCTGGAACACTAGCATGTTGTGCTAACGCACCAAATGCCACACCTACTGCTAAACCTTCTGGAATATTGTGTAGTGTAATTGAGAACACAAGCAAGATACTTCTCTTCAGTTTTGTATGAATACCTTCTTCATGATGCGTTTTATCTTGAAAGTGCATATGAGGAATTGTATGATCAGATATCCACAAGAAGATTCCACCAGCCAAAAACCCAATTGCCACTACTATCCAAGCAGTCATATTTAATTCTTCCGCCATATCAACTGCAGGAGCCAATAGCGAAAAGAAACTAGCCGCAATCATTACTCCAGACGCAAAACCTAACATGCCATTTAATACCTTTTGATTAATATCTTTAAAGAAAAATACTAAAGCTGCACCTAAAGCTGTCATAAACCATGTAAATAACGATGCACATAGTGCCAAAGCTATAGGACCCATTGTTATTAGTTGTTCTAAACCCATAATATATCCTCCACTATTATTATTGATATTAAGTATCAAAAAGGCAAGCGATATGCTTTAATATTTATTTCATAAACACTTTTCCATCACAAAATTTGTAAGGAAAATCCCTTTTCTTTCAACTTGTTGTTCTTTTATTAAATTATAACCACGTTTCATGAAAAATGGTTTTGCTGTAATCGATGCATGTGTTGTTATCACATTATTTATTACATTTTTTTCCAATTCATCACACAACATCGTTGCGATACCTTGTCTTTGATAATCTTTATGAACATACAAATAGTCAAGATAACCTGTTTGATCAATATCTCCAAACCCCACAATACAATCGTCACTTACCACTACCAAAGTTATATGATTCATAAATGAACGATTCATTTTTTCCAAATCTACCTCATTCGTTGCCCATGCATTTACTTGTTGTTCATTATAATCTTTTAAATTAATAGAATGAACAGTATCAAAAAATAATCGATATAAATAGAAACAATCACTTGGTTCATATTTTCTTATATACATACTTACCACCTTTAACACTAAAACTTAATCCTTGTATAATACTCCAATTCATCTTCATGATGAATAATTGCATTATAACACATAAAAACCATCTATTTTGAAGTGAATAGATGGTTCTTTGCATTTTAATATAATCAATACAACTCGTAGAATTTCCTAACCCCTATTTTTTTTAGGTAAATCCATATACCCAAATTAATAAATAGAATTGCAATGATTAGTAACATGATGAAGATATATTCACCAATTGCAGGAGCAATGTTAATATAAGCAAAAACGATTAAAGCTCCAACAACCATTCCACCTAGTATCGCTACAAATGAACTAGTACTTTGTTTAATTACAAGTATTTCTCTATCAAATTCAAGTTTAGGAAAATTAATATTTATAAAAACACCTAATAATCCAATTAAAATACCCATTAAAAATATCAACACTAATCCCATAATTATTTCAAGCAACGTAAACCCTAAACCAAGGCTGATCAATATAAATCCAATAGATGAAGGTAGCCATATTATTATAGCATTTGCCAATGCTTTAGAAATGAAGATAGTCTCAGTTGACACAGGTAAAGTTTTAGTTATCCAAAACTGTTTACCCTCTAGTGATATACTAACAGCTGCTGTTGGTGTCATAAATGCAAATAAACAAATTGCTGTACAAACTAATCCAAATAATGTCGGTAAAATATCGAAACCTAATAACTCAAATTGTTTTAAGCCATCCATAATTAAACTTTTATTAAGTAATAAATAAACACCACCAATAACAAGCATAACTTGCCCCATGCCCATGTTCATAAAATACATCATATTAGATGTAAACTTACTTAACTCTTTCAAACATAATGCTAATAATGGTGATTTACCACCTTCTTTTCTTAGTTTGAAATTCTTGTTTTTATAACCAGTTTGAACGGTACTATTAATTTTTACAAACGTTCTACTAAACACAAGTACAAACACCATAAACACAACTACATTTATCAGGATTGATAATAACAATTCAAAAATATTACCAGTAATACAACTATGAACATATAAGTAAATTGGATATAAATATGTTTTGATATAACCTATTATATTTGTCACAACATCGATAGAAATAACAGTTTCTTCAACTGACGATAATGAAAACGAGAAAATCATAATAGCACCAAACATTATAATTGAACCTAGATTTACAAATAAGTTTTTATATTTTCCATTACCTGCAACTTTACGAATAAAGAACGCAATCATACTAGACAAAGTAATAGGAATTAATATATTAAAGAACATCCCAACAACACCTAATAGATAAAACAAAATTCCCATTGATTGTAAATATCCATATACAAGCAATGCAGGTAACATTATTAATATACTATACATTAACATAATTGCTACAAATGAAATTACCTTAGCTAAGAATACTGTTGTTCTTGATATTGGCCATGTCATTAGCATTTCAAAATCTCTAAATTGAAATAATTGTCCTTGTGCTGTTGTAATTGAAAAGATGAAAATAATCAACACAGAAACAGTTGCCATTGAGTATAAAACCAATTCTTTATTACCAACAGGTAAACTAGAATAAATACCAAAGCTATAAACTGTTGAAGCAAAAATCATTGAAGCAACAATAACAAACAACAAAATTTTACTAGACAAAGTTCCAGACCCAGCTTTAGTGGTATTACTTGTCATTATTGCTAATTGTATTTTTGCAATTTCAAAAAATTTTTTCATTACTCTAAACCTAGGAAGATTTCTTCTAATGATTCATTACGAATAATTTCATCCGTTTCCCCTTGCAATACAATTGCTCCATCTTTTAATATAGCTACTTTATCACATAGCTTCTCTACTACTTCCAATACATGAGAGGAAAAGAATATTGAACAACCCTCATCACAGATTTTACGCATTCTCTTTTTTAATGTAAATGCCGCCTTAGGATCCAACCCTACAAATGGCTCATCTAGAATAAGCAATTTAGGTTTATGTACAAACGCCGCAATCAAAGCTAGCTTTTGTTTCATACCGTGAGAATAAGAACTTATAGAATCTCCTAAATTAGTATCAAATTCTAATTCTTTAGATAATTCTTGAATTCTTTCATAACGATCTTCATTTGGTATACTATATAAATCACAAATAAAATTAATATATTTAATACCTGTTAAATGCTCATATAAATCTGGGTTATCAGGTATATATGCAAGTATTTGCTTACAAGCAATTGGATCTTTCTTAATATTTTTACCATCAATTAATATTTCACCACGCTCAAAATCTAGAATACCTACAATGCTTTTTATAGTTGTTGTTTTCCCTGCACCATTGTGACCAATAAACCCAAATATTTCTCCACTTTTAACTTCGATGTTGATACCTTTAACAATTTCTTTTTGTCCATATGATTTATGGAAATCTTTAATTTCTAACATTTTATCCCTCTTTCACTAAGCCTTTTTGCTCATTTGAAAATAAATTAAAACCGTATAAATTAACACTATTAAAATAGTTCCTATTAGAATATACATTGTAAATACTTCGTTTAAGAAAATTGAAAACAAATAAATAATTCCAATTATAAACAATATATATCCAAATACAGTGTAGTGCCTTTTACGTAAATCCGGGTCCATATTATAATAATTTTTAATAAATCCTAGTCCTGTTAAATTGCCATTCAGCATCACTTTAGTTCGATAATATCCACTTGTCTTAGGCATATAATTACCTATTAAAATAAATAATATTCCCAAAAACACTAACATAATTCTTCTTAAATCTAATTGAATACCCATTGTTATTCCCATACTAAGCAAATATACAATAATACTTGTTAACGGTATAACCGATTTAAATATATATTCAACTTTAGGTGTCTTAAGCCCATTATTTACAACATCATTTTTATAACAAAGATACACTTGTAATAACGCCATTAAAATTGGTAATAGAAACACAAAATAATTTTTTTGCATGTAACTATCTGGTTCGCCTTTAAAGTTAAAGTGAATTGCTACCATTTCAGGTAATTCGCTGTAATAATAGGCCCCAATAAGTATTGGCGCTAAGCAAAGTAAACTCGTAATAATAAGTGTTTTCCATTTTACATTACTCATCATTCTATCCTCCTAATTGCTGTATCCACATCAAAATATCTTCAAAAACAGATAAGTTTATCTCATAATAAATAAAGTTTTTTTGCTTCTCTTCATTTACTAATCCAGCTTTTTTGAGTTGAGATAAGTGATATGAAACAGTTGCATTTGTTAAGTCAAATTTTTCTGCAATATCTCCTGCTGACATTTTTCCATTCTTTAGTAGTTCTAAAATATTTCTCCTTATCGGATCGGAAATTGCTTTTAAAGTATCATTTATACTCATCCTCTTTCATCACCACCTATTTAGATAACTTTCTAAATACATTATGAACCTTATTTTCAAAAAATCAATATCTATTTCGAAATATTTCTAAATAGAAAAAAAGTAGGTTTCCCTACTTAAATTGTGTTTAAAAATTTTTTTGTATCATTATCATTTTTACATTCTATAAATTTATGATGATATTTTTTTTGAATGTTTTTATAAAGATTTCTTATTTTTTTATTTCATCCATTAAATAATATCCACATAATGAATTCAATATCAATTTTCTCTATACAACCTTCTGTTATGGAGTCACGAGATTTACCTCTATTCTGAAAATATCGATTAAATGCTCTAATTAAGCATATTCTTCTTGGATAATTCATATAAACTATTTTATCTGCATCTTCTAATCTTCTATCCATTTGAAAAGAAAAGTAATTACCATCAATAATCCACGATTGTTGATTGAGCGACTCTTCTACAAGTATTTCTTTGTCTTCTTGACTTCGTTCTTTCCAATTTTCAATGAATTGTATTTTGTCATAATGACAACAAGGGATATTCAATAAATTTGAACATTGTTTAGCAAGCGTAGATTTTCCAGATCCACTGTAACCAATAATTGCAATTTTCATTCACCATCACCTCAAGTAAATAGTATTATAATTCAAAGTAATCAATCTAACAAGAAAAAGCGATTACTCATCGCCTCTTCTAATTGGCGCTTCAAAATAAAATGTCGAACCTTCATTTAATTTTGAATTTACACCATATTTAAATTTATGTAATTCTAATATTTCTTTTACAATGGCCAATCCAATTCCTGATCCTTGCTCAACACGAGTATGTTCTTTATCCACTTTGTAATAGCGATCCCATATAAGTGATAATTGATTCTCATCTATACCCATTCCAAAATCTTGAATCTCAATTCTTACATTATTATCAACAACAGATTGTCTAACAATTACTTTTCTTGAATCATTAGAATAGTTTATCGCATTATTAATAAAATTATGTAATACTTGCATGAGCCTTGTTGAATCCGCAGTTATTTCAATTTCCTTATCATATATATATTCAATTTCAAATTTATTTTGTCTTAAATAAGTTTCATATGTTTTAATAACATCTTTAATACATTGTGTTAAATTTATTTGTTCTTTTTGTAAGTTAATTTTATTTTCACTTAATCGTGATAAATCTAATAAATCATTTACTATTAATGTTAATCGTTTAGATTCTTCAATAATAACTTTTAAATTATCATCCGTTTTTTCATCAGGTAAATCTAGCATCATTTCTCCATAGCCACTAATCATAGTAAGTGGCGTTCTTAAATCGTGTGATACATTAGCGATAAGATCTCGTTTTGCTTGATCTGCTTTTTGTATTTGAACCGATGCATCAATTAAAGTGTCATTTAGGGCATGAACTTCTTGATATGCCTTTTCATTTATTGTGTTGTCATATGAACCTTTAGCTAAACTCTTCGAAGACTTTGTTATATCCGCTATCGGCTTAACAATTTTTTTAGATAAGAAAAATGCTAACCCAATAGTACCTATAAATATTATCCCAGCAATTACAAACAGTTGATCAGACAACGTTTGAGTCGCAGCATTAATCCTAGTCACCCTTGAATTCACCAAAATAATATTAGGTGTACCAGTAGTTGACATAACAACTTTGGTATAAACTATATTTTTATCACCTTTATTTCTAGGTGTAAAAGAATCTGGATTATTAAAATTAAATGTCATTTCAATTAAATCTGTTTTAGCTAAATAACTTCCACCATTCTCTTGTGCCAATGAATAATATTCATATAATTTATCCAACGGAATTCTATCTATTGAACATCCTGACAAATTATTAGAAGTGACATTATTAGTATCCGTAATAACCGATACACATAAATCATTTTGTTTCGAAATAGATTCAACATATACATCTAAGTTTTCTTTATCAATTACTTTAGCTATATTATTCGCAACATCTTTAACAACATTAATTTTATTTGATTCATATAATGGCTGAAGTAATACGATTTGAAATAACCAAAGTATCGCAAGAATACCAAACATAAAAGTTAGTAAATAAATAAATAACTTCCATTGTAATTTAATCGGCTTTTTCAAAACGATAACCTACCCCTCTTAATGTAACAATAAATTTGTTATAAGGTCCTAAATTTCTACGTAATAATTTAATGTGTGTATCTAGGGTACGGTCATCACCAAAGAAATCATAACCCCATACTTTTTGTAACAATTTATCACGCGTTAATGCTATTCCTTGATTACGAATTAAAAATTCAAGCAAATCAAATTCTTTAGGAGATAGTTGTGTTTTTACTCCATCAACTTCAACAATACGTGCAGTAAAATCTACCGTTAATCCTTCTTGTGTAAATACTTCCGTTAACTCGCTTTGTGATTTTGTGCGTTTCAAAATAGCTTGTATACGCATCATCAACTCTTTAGGAGAAAATGGTTTAACAACATAATCATCAATACCTAAATCAAATCCATGAATTTTATCATACTCTTCTCCTAAGGCCGTTAACATGATAATTGGGATATCTTTCATCTTCCTAATTTCTTTACACGCTGAAAAGCCATCCAGGTTTGGCATCATAACATCCATAACAATTAAATCAAAATTATTATCAGCACATTTTTCAACAGCATCTAAACCATCGATTGCTTCCGTTACTTCATATCCTTCATATTGCGCATATTTACGTATCATTTCTCTAATTTTTACTTCGTCATCAACGATTAATATTTTCATTTTTATCACCATTTTTATTATACACCATGCTATGTGAATTTTGCGTGAATACAATAAAAGGGCTATTTATTAAGCCCTTCAATTTTTGTAATTGCTTTATCTAAATTTCGTGTATCAACAACTTCAATGTTTCCAGCATCGCATAGGCTAGCAATCATTGGATCCAATGGCAATTGTGCTAGTACTTCCAATCCAGCATCCCTTGCAATTTCTAATATATGACTCTCACCGAAAACATATATTTTATGATCACATTCATCGCATTGAACATAACTCATATTTTCTATAATACCCAAAACATTGATTTTCATCATTTTAGCCATATTAATTGCTTTTGCTACAACCATGCTAACTAATTCTTGTGGAGATGTGACAATGACAATACCGTCTAATGGTAATGACTGAAATACCGTTAATGGTACATCACCCGTTCCAGGAGGCATGTCTACAAATAAATAATCCACATCATTCCAAACAACATCGGTATAAAATTGTTTAACAATACCCGCAATAACAGGTCCTCTCCAAATTACTGGTGTTTCATCTGTTTCAAGCATCATATTAATTGACATTACTTGAATTCCACCTTCTGTAACACATGGATAAATCGCATCTTGTGTTCCTTCAGCTTTGCCAGTTATACCGAATACTTTTGTCATACTAGGTCCTGTAATATCAGCATCCAATACGCCCACATTAAATCCCTTACGTGACATTGCGGTCGCAAGCATACTGGTAACTAGGCTTTTACCTACCCCACCCTTACCACTTACAACACCAATGATTTTTTTAATATTACTATCTTTGTGTGGCTTGATTAAGAAGCTTTCAGGGTTCGTACGCTCTGAACAACTTTGACTACAAGATCCACAATCATGATTACAACTACTCATTTAACTTACCACCTTTCAACGTATTTTATAATATCACAAATGAACTAAATAAACATCAATATAACATTTATAACTATTACAACAATTAATGAAGGTAACATATTCGCAATTTTTAGTTTACCTGGTGCAATAAAATTTATACCGATACACAATACCAACGCATATCCCACCATACACAATTGTCTTAAAAACTCACCCACTAAGATTCCCGATAATGAACCCGCTAATAGAGTAATTATTCCTTGATATATTAATACCGGAACTGATGCAAAAATTACCCCCATGCCTAGTGTTGCAGCTAATATAATACTTGTTATACCATCGAGAATACTTTTTACATATAGAACATTAGGGTTATGTAAAAGTCCATCATTTATTGAACCAATTATTGCCATAGCACCCACACAAAATATAATTGATGCCGCAACAAAACTACTTGCAAATCCTGCCAAATTAAACTTTTTTTCAATTTTTACAGATAAGTTATTTAAGAAAGAATCGATATCTAATGACTCACCAATAAGTGTTCCAATAACTATAGAAATTACTAATATTAACTCACCGTTTGTTGATATTATATTTCCATTTACAACTGCCATATTAGATATGACACCATTTATTCCAATAATTAAAATACAAATTCCAATAGCGATATAAATACTATCCTGTACATTCTTTTTTATTCCATTTTTCAATAATATTCCAAGCAATCCTCCGATTACAATGCATATCGCATTAACAATACTCCCCATATCTCCTCCAATAGAAAACAGGATTTTCATCCTGTTTCATTTTACTACTTCTTTATAATGTTTCCTAGTGAAAATAGATTAGTTGGATATTTACCACTAAAGCAAGCAACGCATAAATCCGTACCATTTGCCTCTTTTACTTCATCAATCGTTAAGAATTTTAAACTATCTGCCCCTATATAATCCTTTAGTTCTTTTATACTTAGTTTAGAACTTATTAATTCATCATATGATGATGTATCAACCCCATAGAAACAAGGAGATTTAAATTCTGGAGATGCAATACGTACATGAACAGACTTAGCTCCTGCATCTTTTAATAGCTGAACAATTCGTTTCATAGTAGTACCACGAACTATTGAGTCATCGATCATGACAATACGCTTACCACTAACAATAGCTGAGATAGCACTTAGTTTCATGCGTACACCACGTTCTCTTTGTTTTTGTGTTGGTTGAATAAATGTTCTACCAACATAACGATTTTTAATTAAACCTATTTCATAAGGTAAACCGCTTTCCTCTGCATAACCAATTGCTGCACTTAGTGATGAGTCTGGAACACCTATGACAATATCTGCATTCACTTTATCTTTACGAGCTAATAATTTGCCAGAAAGTTTACGAGCATTATGAACATTTACCCCTTCAATTACACTATCTGGACGAGCGAAGTAAATATATTCCATTGCACACATCTTTTTTTGAACTTTATCAGTATACTTGAATGACTGAACACCATCATGTGCAATTCTAACTACTTCACCTGGTTCAACATCACGAATAAATTTTGCATTTACTATATCATATGCACAACTTTCACTAGAGATGCAATAACCATCTTCAAGTTTAGCAATTGATAATGGTCTTAATCCATTTTTATCACGTGCTGCATACATACAATCTTTAGTCATAATAATAACCGCAAACGCACCTTCAAGTTTGGCACATGCATTCATTATTTTGTAAACCATCGTTCCTTCTTCTTTTTGAATTAAATGCAAGAAGATTTCACTATCGCTAGTACCTTGGAAGATACTACCACTATTTTCTAATTCAATTTTTATCTCTTTAGCATTAACAATTTGTCCATTATTAACTAAAGCAAAAGATCCTTGATGGGCACGCACCATAATTGGTTGTACGTTTTCAATTTGATTTTGATGTGCAGCAGCATAACGAACATGACCTACCGCATGTTTACCTGGTAATTCATCAATGATTTTATTATTAAACACTTCACTAATTAAGCCTTTGCCTTTATAACAAGTAATATTTTTATTATCACTTGCTGCAATACCACACGCTTCTTGTCCACGATGTTGTAAAGCATGTAAGCCAAAGTATGATAAACTTGCTGCATCCTTCACATTATAAATTCCGAAACATCCACACTCTTCATTAAGTTTATTACCCATTAATTCTCTAAATTCATCCATCATGCACCCTCCGTAAAAATAAAAATACATATTGAAAGCAATATGTAGTTAATTTCTATTTGTTTGTAATTTTGTAATAGTAAACATCCTTTTTCCTCCATTACAAAGTAAACCTATCACGTATTAAGGGGAAAAGGTTTACTTGTAGTCCACTATTGGCTAGTGGGTAGAAACATGTCAGCCATTTATTGACACATATACAAGCAAATGTGATCTTTCAATCACAAAGATAGTATACACAACCGAGCCACTCATTACAAGTTTTTTTTCTTGGTATCTCATAATTTTTAATGTAAATCTTCCAATACTTAGTATTCATTCATTAATTAAAGAAAAAGTGGGTTCTTCACCCACTTAGTCAAATAGATTTTCGTTGTTAGCTTCTGTATCAAATTCAGGTAATTTAGGTAACTCTTCTAAACTTAACAGTTTAAAGCTATCCATAAATTCATCTGTAACTTCATATAAAATTGGTCTACCTGGTGCTTCACTTCTACCATTTTCACGTATCAAGTTACGAGCTTCAAGTTTTCGCAACATCATGTCACATCCAACGCCACGTATCTCTTCGATTTCAACACGAGTGATAGGTTGCTTGTAAGCTATAATAGCTAAAGTTTCTAATGCTGCTTGCGAAATACCTGCAGTCTTTGTTGTTTGAAATAATTTTTCTGCGTATGGATGAACAATTGCTTTAGATAAAAACTTATACACACCACCATAGTTAGCTATTTCAAAACCACGGCAATCATCCGCATAAGCATCTTGTAATAGTTTAAACTCTGTCTCACAGCGTTCAAAACTAATGCCTAAAACTTCACTAGCTTGTTGCAATGTAATACCTTCTTCGCCAACAATAAACAACAACCCTTCAAGAATTGTACCTGCTCGGTTACCTTCTTCAACTTTATTATTTTCTTCAATAGCTTCATCAATTTTTTCTTCAATTTCTGTTGTGATTTCTTCAACAACTTCTGTTTGCTCATCATTAAGGATTTCTGTCATTATCATTACCCCCTCTTAAACCAAATTGTTTCTTTATCATCGATAGTAAATACCAATGTATGTTGTCTTGCTAAATCTAATATTGATAAGAATGTTACAATAACCATTTGCATATCAGTACAATCATCTAGTAGTGTTTCAAAAGCAAATGTTTCTGGTAAATCTTTTAACCGCGCTCTAATTTGCAATGAGCGATCTTCCATAGACAACTCCTTAGCAGTAAATTTAGTTTCAATAGGTTTTGATAATTGAAGTCTTCGTAAACATTTATTCATAGCTTTTACTAAATCATACGGTGTTCCATTAATTGGTTCATTTTCTGTTTTAGGTTTTGTCCATTCTTCAACTTCAATAGATATTGGCTTAGACATTTGCATCATTCTTTGATGAAATAATTCACTTAATTCTTCACTAACCTCTTTGAATTGTTGATACTCTAATAATCGTCTTACTAAACGATCTTTAGGGTCTTCTTCATATTCATCACCTAATATAGTATCATCCTTAGGAAGGATTTTTTTACTTTTGTATTCAATAAGTGTAGCAAGTTCAAGTAAGTATTCACTTGCGACCTCTAGATGTAAATCTTCCATATGACTAAGATAATTTAAATATTGATCTGTCAATGCACTTATATCTAAATCAAAAAGATCTAATTCTTGCTCCTTAATAAGGTGAAGCATTAAATCTAATGGACCTTCAAATTGTTCAATTGTTACAGTAAAACTCATATGTACACCTCGCTATAAAATTATATCAAAAATAACGTAATCTCACTAGTAGAAACTTATTTAATCCATGCAATTATCAATAAGCATACAAAACGATAGTCAGATGACTATCGTTTTGTGTTAGATTGCTACAATATTAACTATTTTATTAGGAATTACTATAATTTTTTTAATAGTCTTTCCATCAGTTTGTGCTTTAACTGTATCAATATTCAATGCAATTTCTTCAACTTTCTTACTGTCTTCATCTTTTGTTACAGTAAATTTACCACGAATCTTTCCATTAACTTGTACAACCATTTCAACTTCACTTAATACAAGTTTACTCTCATCAACAGTTGGCCAAGATTCATAAGTAATTGTATCTTTACCAGTTAAGATTTGGTACATTTCTTCACATATATGAGGAGCATAACACGATAACATCTTAATAAAGTTTAATGCATATTCACGATATATTTTTTCTTGTTTGTAACAATCATTAATAAAAATCATCATTTGTGAAATTGCAGTATTCATATTTAATGTTTCAATATCATTTGTAACCTTTTTAACTGTCGCATTATATGAATAATCCAATGATCCATCATTTACATCAGTAAGTCTATCTGAATCAATAAATAGACGCCATACACGATCCAACCATTTTCTAGAAGCTTCTACGTTTTTATCATTCCATGGTTTACTTGCTTCAAGTGGTCCCATAAACATTTCATATAAACGTAATGTATCAGCTCCATATGCTTGAACAATATCATCCGGATTAATTACATTACCACGAGACTTACTCATTTTTTCACCATTTTCACCTAAGATCATTCCTTGATGGAATAATTTTTTAAATGGTTCTTTACATGGAACTAAGCCTTTATCATATAAATAATTATTCCACATACGAGAATATAATAAATGACCTACTGCATGTTCTGGTCCTCCGATATATAAATCTACCGGCATCCAATGTTCTAGTAGTTTCTTATCAGCAAATGTTTGTTCATTATGTGAATCAATATATCGCAAGAAATACCAACTACTTCCAGCAGAACCTGGCATTGTACTCGTCTCTCTATGATAATGCTTTCCATTTCTTTCTCCACTTACCCAATCAGTTGCTTTATCAAGTGGTGATTTACCACCATATCCTTTATAATCACTTAATTCAGGTAATATTAACGGTAACTCATCATCATTTAACGCTTCCATACTTCCATCATCAAAATGAACTACTGGAATTGGTTCACCCCAATAACGTTGTCTTGCAAATATCCATTCACGCAAACGATAATTAATTTTAGCTTCTCCAACTTTATTCGTTTCAAGCCATGCAATCATAACATTAATTGCATCTTCTTTATTCATTCCATCTAAGAAATCTGAATTAATATGAATTCCATCATCAACCATTGCTTTTTCTTCAACTGATTCACCATCAAGAACTTGTATAATTTCAATTCCAAATTTTTTAGCAAACTCATAATCTCTTTCATCATGAGCAGGAACAGCCATAATTGCTCCAGTACCATATGAAGCCAGTACATAATCACTAATCCAAATAGGAACTTTCTTTTGATTTACTGGATTAATTGCATAAGCACCAGTAAATACTCCTGTTTTATCTTTATTAAGTTCTGTACGTTCCATATCAGATTTAGAAGCACATTCATTTTTATAATTAGTTATTGCTTCTTTTTGCTCAATAGTAGTAATTTTATCAACTAAATCATGTTCAGGAGCCAATACACAATAAGTAGCCCCAAATAAAGTATCACAACGTGTTGTAAATACAGTGAATTGTTCATTATGTCCATCTACTTTAAAATTCACATGAGCTCCACGTGATTTACCAATCCAATTACGTTGAATTTCTTTAGTAGATTCTGGCCAATCAATTTCATCTAATCCATCAAGTAATCGATCAGCATATTTAACAATATCAATAACCCATTGTTTCATCATTTTACGAACAACGGGATATCCACCTCTCTCTGATTTACCATCAATAATTTCATCATTAGCTAATACAGTTCCTAATTCTTCACACCAGTTAACAGGAAAATCAACATACTTAGCTAACCCATCCTCATATAATTGCTTGAAAATCCATTGAGTCCATTTATAAAAATGAGGATCACAAGTTGATACTTCTTTATCCCAGTCAAAAGAAAAACCTAACATTTTCAACTGTGTTGTAAATGTTTTGATATTGTCTAATGTAAATCCTTCAGGGTGATTTCCAGTTTGAATAGCGTATTGCTCGGCAGGCAACCCAAATGAATCGAATCCCATTGGATGCAATACATTAAATCCTTGCATTCTTTTCATACGGCATACAATATCACTAGCTGTATATCCTTCTGGATGACCTACATGTAATCCATGTCCTGATGGATATGGGAACATATCCAATGCATAGAACTTAGGCTTACTAAAATCCCAAACATTAGTTTCAAATGTTTTATTCTTATCCCAATATTCTTGCCACTTTTTTTCTGATTCTACATGATTAAATTCCATAATTTCCTCCTTAAAATATAAAAACGCCCTTAAATCTAAGGACGTTAAATTACGCGGTACCACCTTAGTTCATGACAAAGTCATGCCCTTAATTTCTCCTTAACGCAGATTATACGGAATCCTTTTATTCAGATTCAGCTCTACGGTGAGTTCACCAGTATCTAATATCAAGTTGCACCAACCCTTGACTCTCTATATTTAGACTTCTAATTACTACTCCGTTTCATAGCGTAATAATCATATCCAATTTACCTAAGAGTGTCAATCATTAGTAGGCGCTTATTTACAAGTAGCTCCCATATCTTCAAATACTTTAACAACATCATCTTTAATGAATTTTCCATCTGTATTTGCAAGCGCATCCATTCCAACAAGTGCCAATGTTTCTTCATCCATTTTGTCTAGTTGATAAGTTACAGTTTGAATAACTTCTTTTTCATTTTCTATTATTTCATATGTAACTCCATCAATTCCTTTAAAAAATCCAGCATCTGCTTCAATTGATTTCTTTAATGATTCTAATGTTCTATCTTCAGTAATACCATAATGTATTTCTTGTCTAATTTCAGATATAACACCGTCAGTACCATTAAATGTAGTAATAACTGTATCATTATCAGAAATAACTTCACATGCACTTAATACTTCACCCGTAGATGGTTGTTGTGCAGCATCTGGTGTTGTAGTTGGAACATCTGTTGATTCTGGAGTAGTTGTCGGTGTTGTTTCAGCCGGCTTGCTTGAACAACCTGCAATAAGTGTTAGTGCTAATAAACTAAATAATATTTTTTTCATAATTTCTCCTCTTGCTTGACGCAAAATGAAGTATACAGCATTTGGTTAATGATAAACTTAAGACTTCCTTAAGATTTTATTAATATTTAAAATTTATTAAATACAAAAATGATTGCCCTACTTGAATTATTAATAAAAAATGGTAAAATAATAACATCT
>NZ_JAVWFO010000002.1:0-79533 GCF_036641015.1 Anaerorhabdus sp.
TCATAGTCAATGTTTTATTTATTTACATTGTCTACTTTAGAGTGATCTTATCAAAACGGTTTTGCTTTTTTTTTTTTTTTTTTTTTTGGTACGCCAAGCATGGCGGTAAATCTAGGTGGTGAAAGTCCACTGTGGGGGTAATCACCGTGATAGCCAACCACTAGCTAAAGTCAAGGGTGTCCATCGTGAGGTGGAATCTGGAGGAAGATGAAGGCAAAACTCTGGTCTGAGGAATACAAATCACATCAGGCTTGTAACAGAGGGCGAATGTGCCAAACAACATAAACCCAAAATATCACGGATGTACTGTTATAAGTAAATGTGGCAGATGGATGGAGTGAAAGATTACTGACCTTATCTTGGGAGGTCTTGCATTCTGTACCAAATATTTGCAGTGATGCAAAAGTGGGATGCAAGAAGTCAGCAGAAGTCGTAGTAGTGTAGAAGTTTCCCCATAAAGGGCACCTAAAGGTGTGTAATGGAAATGGAGCGAAGGACAGAACAGATTTATCAGTTATTGAAGTAGTGATTGAAACATCATACGAAATCATGGGAAAGTGAAAAAGCTAGAGCCACGGAAACGAGAAAAGGAAGAACTGGAAGCTAGTATGATGAAAGACGAAAAGAATGGAGGTAACGAAGTGTGACAACTGAAAGAAGTTTAATAGAAGAAATGCTAAGGGATGAAAATCTTAATCAAGCATATCTTCGAGTAGTGCAAAACAAAGGTAGTGCAGGAATTGATGGAATGGAAACCAAAGATTTAAAGGATTACCTAGGTGAGCACACGGAAGAAATCAAAGAAGAGATACGATTAAAGAAATACAAACCGAGTCCAGTTAAAAGAGTGGAAATACCAAAACCTGATGGAGGAACTAGAAATCTAGGAATACCAACAGTAATGGATAGATTTGTCCAACAGGCAATCGTTCAAGTACTAACGCCAATCTATGAGCCAAAGTTTAGTGAAACAAGTTATGGCTTTAGACCAAATAAGTATTGTGAGATGGCGATTATAAAAGCACTTGAATATATGAATGATGGTTTTGAATGGATAGTGGATATTGATTTAGAAAAGTTCTTTGATACGGTAGACCATGACAGATTAATTTCACTAGTGATGAAAGATGTAAAAGATGGAGCGATAGTATCGTTGATACGTAAGTTTTTAGTAAGTGGAATAATAATTGATGATGAATTTAAAGAGTCAGTTATAGGAACACCACAGGGAGGGAATTTGTCGCCATTACTAAGCAATGTTGTGCTAAATGAATTGGATAAAGAGCTTGAAGCACGAGGATTGCGTTTTACAAGATATGCAGATGATTGCATTATATTAGTTGGTAGTGGTAAAGCAGCAGATAGAATAATGGAAAGTGTGAGTGCCTTTATAGAAAAGAAACTGAAACTAAAAGTCAATATGACAAAAAGTAAAGTAAGCAAACCAACTGAAATTAAATATTTAGGATTTGGGTTTTATAAAGATAAGTATTCAAATATGTATAAAGCACTTCCGCATGAAAAATCAGTACAAAAACTAAAAGTAAAACTTAAAGCATTAACATCACGAAGTTGGTCAGTGAGCATGGAATATCGATTACTTAAAATTAAGCAGATAATCGTTGGATGGGTAAATTATTATCGTATTGTGAACATCAAAATGAAATGTGTAAAAATTGATAATTGGATAAGATTTCGATTACGAATGTGCATATGGAAGCAGTGGAAAAAGATATCAACAAAATTAAAAGCTTTAGTGAAACTAGGGATACCCAAAAGAAAAGCATGGGAGTGGGCAAATACTCGAAAAGAATATGCAAGAGTAGCGAAATCAATTATTATGACACGCTCTGTAACCAACCAACGGCTAAAACAAAAAGGACTAGTATCGCTACTAGACCAGTATCAGTTGAAACATATTTTAGTGTAAATTTGAACCGCCGTGTGCCGAACGGCATGCACGGTGGTGTGAGAGGTCGGTAGATAAATTAATTATCTACCCCCTACTCGATCGAACACCAAACAGATTATTTCTTATAAGGACCTCTAGGATCTATTTTGATTTTCTTGGAATGACACTCGCTATTTAATGAGAAATTAATTGTTTTATTGAAACAGTAGAGAGCACGGCATCTAAGTCTTTGAAAATTGCGAACTCCATTAGAAACAAGCTCAATCTTATCGATCCTACCATTCATATTTTCCATAGGTCCATTACTTATTCTTCGGTTAAGTACAGTATGAAATGAGTTGAGAATATATTCTTTGTATTTAACTAGCATTGAAGCAATAGGAATAAATTCTATGATTTCAGACTTGGTAAAATCTTGGATCAAAATATCTAAGAAAGCAGGAGCATCTCTTAATAGATGATCTTTTTTAATACCTAAATTACGTAAGAAAATATGAAAAAAAAGATAATTATTTATCAATATTTTAATGAAATAAAGTCAATTTTAATTAATAAAAAATTATTGAAATATACCGGAAAAGTAAATCCATATGATAATGTCATCATGTAATCTTTCTGTAGAACATTAAAAAGGAGCTCATTAATGACGCACATTACGCACATCTAAAACAAGTTCAACATTTGATAATTTCAATGTTGCTAATTGCGGTATTGATCCAAGATATTAGAATAAAATGAGTCTTCTTTGTTCGTTTGTTGAAGAGTATAATTATTTTCGATATATTTTACTGTTGTTTCAAGATATTTCACTAAAATATCAGTGGGGAAAGACTTTTGGAAATCACAAGTACTTTGATCAAAACAAGATAGCATCACTTCATTGTATTCATAATAGTATTCAACTAAAAAGTTATGAATTATACTGTGAGCGGTACTGTAACCATACCTTTTTTTGATTTTCTCATTACCACAGTTATCACCATCATAAACATTTGTTAAATAATAGTATGTACATCCATTGAACGAAAGATAGTTTTCTTTAAAATCAAATACTTCCAAAAATCGTCCCAATTCTAAATCACCAAAATATTTTACGAGTTTGAATTCATTTAAATTCAATACTTCATAGTCATCAGGACCTTTATAGATAAGGAAAATGTTTGTTTCAATTTCTTTAACCCAGTTATATTTGTTTAGGTTAACATAGTACTGAATAGGATCTTCATTAAGACTATCAAAAATATGAGTAGGTTCAAAAGTAGGTGTAGGAGTTGCTTCAAGAATATCTGGTGATGGTATAGGGGTTTTTTCTGGATTGTTCTTTACATTTGTTGAACATGAAGTAAGTAACAGTAACATAATTAATAGAAATTTCATTAAGTTTACCTCTTTTATTTATATTAACATAGTCATAAATCAATATAAAGATATCTCAATTCATATTTCTGTATTTCATTAGTAGATATTATATATTTAAATAAAATTTTCAAATGAACTATCATATGTGATTAAATGCTAGATTCAGTGAGGAACTAGTAAGAAGTTAATAATAATTAATTGTATATTATTCATGTAAGAAGTAGCGCGAAAATTACAATGAAAAAGGAGAAATTTATATGGCAAAAGTTTTAATAGACGATTTACTTAAATACAATCAGTGGACAATAACGCAAGCATCTCAAACACAACTAAATACAGCGTATTACTCAATAGAAGGCGGATATTCTTGGGATTTATAGTTTTAAGAATTTGTTGATGTATCTTGTTAAAAATTAAAATAATTCGATATATAAAGATGCAAAAGTAGATATGTATAAATAATAGTCTGTGTTGAACACAGGTTCTAATTAATGATTTGCTAATTCATCTAATGTGGTTGTATTTAGCAGGTAATATAAAAAAGTAGGATGAATTGGTATCGAAGATACTAGTTCATCCTTTTGTGTAGGTCAGTTATTCGGTATATTGTTCGCAAAAATTAACTGGCTTATGAGTATATAATTTCATGCTGTAAAACTTAGATAATTTATCAGCTTCTTCTGGGTTTAAGTTTTCAAATGTGAAAACAGCATTTGATCCGTTTAATGAGATGCATCGTGCAGATATTTTGATATTATAATTTAATATTTCGAAAATATATATATCGTTAAGTTTGAACATCGATGATGTATTTTGATCAAGATCACACATTCTAAAACCATTATAGTTAAAGCGGTTTATTTTGAAAACTTGGTCATTGTATGATACGGATTCGTCGATTATGATGCTTAATGCATCGGCATCATTAATGACTTCTCTAGTTTTAGCGGCTGAAATAGCAAATATTAATCCATATAGATTGAATATAGACCATCCAATTGATAATATTAATCCTAATGAATATGCTGAACCGCTAAATACTTTTATTAATCCAATGATAACGGCAATAATTAACCATATAGTTAATATAATATGTGGCATTACTGTTTTGTAATCAAATTTAGTGTCATAAGATACTTCTTTTTTAGTTACTTTAAATACTTTTTCGTGTATAAATAATTCTTTAATTATTGCGCTAGCGTGAATAGGAGCTACAAAACTATCATAAATATGAGAAGTAGATAATGTTCTTATGTTAGGTATATATAATCTAAATGAAAGTGTAATTAACAACAAAGGTGGTATAAAAAATAATAAGAATGATTTCAAATTTGAATTTACAATGAATATACCAAATATTAAGAATAGTGATGGAACAATCATGTATATTAGTTTTTGGAATGAGGTTAACCAGTAGAATAATGCATTATAATAACATAACTTTTGTTTAATAGATAACCCTTTCATCTTAAATGGACTATGGTGTCTAAATACTTGCATAGCACCTCTTGCCCATCTTTGGCGTTGTGCTGCTAATTCATGGACATTATAAGGAGTAATACCTAATGCATATACTTCATTGATATAAATAGTCTTAAATCCATTTTCTTGAAGTAATAACCCTGTTGCCATATCTTCGGTAATACTATCGGTAGGAATGCCACCAATTTTTTCAATGGCGCTTCTTCTCATAATAGAATTTGTTCCAATATGAATTAAAGCATTGTTTCTAGCTAATGCAGGTTCAAAAAAACGCATAAATAATTCTTGCTCATTATATAAAGAACTATTCATAAGTTGGAAAGGATCTTTATTGTAAAATGCTTGAGGATATTGTACCAATGCAACATTTTCATCTTTAAATTTTGTAATAGCACGGAACATAAAATTCTCTTTGACCATGAAGTCGGCATCTAAAACAACAAAGAATTCGCCGTTTGTTTTACTTAATGCATAGTTAATATTTCCAGCTTTACCATGTTCATTTGTAGGTCTTGAAATATAGTAAAAGCCAAATTTACTACATAATGATTCAAGTTCAGAACGATGTCCATCATCACATATAAATATTTTTTTATTTGGATATGGTAATACTTTTGCGATATTAGCGGTTGCCAGTACAAGTCGGATATCTTCATTATATGTGCATATAAAGAAATCCACGCTTGGTGTGAAACTTGTATCTACGTATATATTAGTTGTGCATATAGGTGAATAATCATGGATTAATAAAATGAAAAGAGAAAATACAATTAATCCTATAAGTTCCGCTATAAAGAAGATAATTCCAACAAAGATTGATATTGGAGAATTAAATGGCAAAGTGAAAAATCCACGCCAAAAAATGTAGGTCACAAGTATAGCTACCGAGAAGTATGCAAATAATTTTTTTGCGGTAGGGTAGCGATGTGCCAAGTAGTAAAAAACTAAAACAAAGGCTATAAATATAGATAAAATAAACAATGTATCTTTCATAATGATACCTAATCTTGCTTTCTATTTTTATATTATTACTAGTGGCTTAAATATGCAATTGTAGTGATTTTAATCAAGATTATACTTGTCTTCAATGATTTGTAATATAGCACATGAAAATAATAATTCATTGGTTAAGTGGCTATCACTGATTTCTATTTCGAGCAGTTCTTTGATTCTTTGTATACGGTAATTAACAGTGTTTCTGTGAATAAATAAGACCTCTGCAGTTTCCTTGACACTGTGATTAAACTCTAAATAAGTTCGAAGAGTTTTGATATATTCAGTGTCTTCTTCTTTCTCTTGGGTGTATAGATGATAGAGTTTTTGGTTGCAATAGTACGGTAATTCACTGATGTCAAATTTGCTTAATAGGTCAAACTGCTTAATTTGATCATAGTAAATAATAGATTCTTTTTTTAGTAAGAATTTACGGAAATAGATAGATGATTTTGCTTCTTTTATATAATGCTTAAATTCGTATAAGTCATGAAAAGTATCGCTTACACCCATAATTAATTCTTTTTTATTTAGATAACTATCTAATTTTTTGTTATATAAAGAATCTTTTATTTTGGCTAAATCTATTAATATTATTAATAATTGATTATTGATGATGATTGTTGACTTTGGAAAGAATGATAAGATTTCATTTTTAAAATTGTCTTCCCTTGCGTTATAGGATGTAAAATGTTTTAAATCAACACAGGCAACTTGATATTGAGTTTGAATATTTACATTACAACTAGATACGCGGTCGATAAAGTGTAGTTTATTAATGAAGGAATCATTTGATAACTCAAATAATATTTCTTCGAAAGTTGCGGCATGATTAGTATAATCACGATGATTAAAGGCGATTTCTTTTGCTAATAGACTTGCTACTAATAGATATAATGAGTTATCTACTTTGTCTAAACAATCGTTAACATCGGTTATATTTAAGTAACCCATTATTTTTCCTTTATATATCATTTTAAGAAAACGTCGAGTGTATTTGCTGATTTCTGTTACGGTAATGCAATCGATGTGTTTGGTGTGGTCAACATGTTGATTCCAATTGTTTAGTGTAGCACCAAATTCTAAGGTGATATATCCTCTTTTGGTAGCATTTGTCCAAGCACTATCATCTACTGTAAATGTCTTTGAATAAGCAATTATATTATATGAATTGCTGATGATAACAAGTGGGTTATTAAGAAGATGGGATGCAATGTTTACTAACTCACCAAAGTCTTCTCCCTTAATTGCAGCTTCAATTAATTGATCCTTTTTACTTAATTTCATAGTTTTAGCTCCTTGTGCTGTTAGCACAAATTATACACTAATTCTTATGCTAGATAAACATGTTAATTAATTAACAACTAACATATAATCAATTTGTGATTTAAATATCAAATGATTGTACAATTTAAGGAGGACAAAACATGTTTGATTTTAGCAACAAAGTAGCCATTATTACAGGAGCTGCACAAGGTATTGGTAAAGAAACTGCTAAAGGAGTTATTAATGGCGGTGGAAAAGTTGTAATTTGTGATATCAATGAAGAAATTGGAAATGCAACTAAAAATGAATTTGGTGATTCAGCATATTTTTACAAAATTGATTTAGGTGATAGTAAAAATATAAGAGAAGTTATTGGTAAGATTCTTAAAGATTTAGACCATGTTGATGTATTGATTAACTGTGGTGGAGTTATTAGTAAGAATTCATTTGAAAATATCTCTGATGAAGAATGGGAAAGAACAATTCGTATTAATTTAACAGGTACTTTTGCTACGTGTAGTGAAATATTCCCTTACTTCAAAGATAAAGGAAAAGGTAGAATCGTTAATATATCATCTGTTGCTGGTAAAATTGGTGGTGGTTTATTAGGTACTGCTGCATACGCAAGTAGTAAAGCTGGCGTTAATGGTTTAACTAAAGCTATCGCTAAAGAAGGTGGTAAATATGGTATTAGTTGTAATGCTGTATGTCCATCATTTACACATACTAGTATGACAACAAGTTTACAAGCAGATGCAGAAAAGAATGCAAAAGTAATTAGTATGATTCCATTAGGACGTGCTGCTGAACCAGTTGAAATTGCTCAAATGATTTTATTCTTTGCATCAGATGCTGCAAGTTTCGTAAATGGCGAAATTGGCGATTGTGATGGCGGAATAGTATTAGACTAGGTGAACATATGAAAAACTTTAAAATTCCAAGAATACCAGGAGATACGATTGTATATCCGATGATTATTGGTGTGTTGCTTAATTCCTTTGTTCCTCAAATTTTAAACATTGGCGGATTTTTCACAAGTGTTAAAAGTGGTACAGGGGCCCTAGTAGGTGTCTTCTTATTCTTCCTAGGTGCTAGTTTAGATATTAAAAGTACACCTAAAGCAGTTAAAAAAGGTGCTGTAATTATTATTACAAAAATTGCTGTTGCTGTAGCTATTGGTTTAGCAATTGCCTTTATTTTCAATGATAGTTTCTTAGGTTTATCATCTCTAGCTGTTATTGGTGGTATTTCAGTAGCCAATAATGCTTTATATTCAGGTATTACTGCACAATTTGGTGATGATAGCGACAAAGGTGCTGTTGCGATTACTTCACTAAGTGTAGGACCTACAGTAACGATGATTGTGCTTAGTAGTGCAGGCTTGGCAAGTATTTCGATAGGACCAATTATTGGATCAATTCTTCCTCTTATCCTAGGTCTAGTACTTGGTAGTTGTTTCCCCTTCCTTAAGAAGGCACTTTCAAGTTGTGTAACTGGTTCAATCATCGTTGTTGGTTTTGCATTAGGAGCTAACATGAGTATTGTTCAATTATTCCAAGGAGGACTTTCTGGAATTCTATTAGGAGTAATTACTTCAGTTGTAGTTGGTATTATTACAATTGTAATGGATAAAGTAACTGGTGGTAGTGGTGTGGCAGGAGCGGCTATTTCAAGTACTGCTGCAAGTGCAATTGCTAATCCAGCTGCATTGGCAGAAGTAGATGCTGCATATCTTGCAATTGCACCAATTGCGACTTCTCAAATTGCTGCATCAGTAATTATTACTTCTTTCTTAACTCCAGCTATTACAGGATTTATCTATAAACAAAATCAAAAGAAATTAGCTAAAAAAGAAAGTTTAACACAAGCAATAAATTAATGAATTACTATTTTAAATACAAGTCTATGTCATAAGATATAGGCTTTTATTATGACTAAACATTGATACTATTGTATAATATTAATAAGAGGTGTATACAATGAAAAAGGCAATTGCGTTGGCAGGTGGCGGAACTAAAGGTGCTTATCAAGCGGGATTTGTGAAGGCTATTCAAGAGTTAGGAATTAAGTATGACATTGTTACTGGAACTTCGATAGGATCTTTAAATGGAGCACTACTTGTACAACATGAAGAAGATCGTTTAATAGAATTGTGGAAGCAAATGAATTATTCAAGGGTACTAGCAAATCAAATTCCAATAAAATTAAATATCGATGAATTTTTAAAAGAATCAAACCGTGTAACATCGTTTTTTAAGAAATATATGCAAGAAAAAGGTGCAGACATTACACCATTTAAAGAAATGATTCATGAGTATTATAATGAAGAGAAATTTTTATCTTCTAATATAGATTATGGGTTAGTTACAGTAGAGTTTCCATCATTAAAGCATCACTATATAACTAAAGAAATAATGAGAGATGGCAATGGTGAGAAATATTTATTAGCGAGTGCATCATGTTACCCAGCATTTCCTAAATGTGAGTTAAATGATTACTTATTTATTGATGGTGGATATTATGACAACCTTCCAATAGAATTAGCGTTGCGTTTAGGTGCAGATGAAGTTATTGCGGTTGATTTAGATGATAAACCAATTCATAAGCAATTTGTAAATAAGCCAAATATACTTTATATTCGTCCAAGTTTTTCGTTAGGATCATTTTTAGATTTTGATCCAAAACACATTACCCAAAATATACTATTAGGATATTTTGATACAATGAAAGCATTTAAGAAATTAGATGGTGTACGATATACTTTTTATCCATTGAGTGAAGTACCTGATATGTTTAATAGCTTTTATTTAAAACTACTAATCTTTGATCATAAGTTAAGTAAATCAGCTTTAGTATCAGATGAAGATGCTGTATCAACCCGATTATGTAGAAATAATAATCGTAGTTATTTAACAATTAAAGAAATGAATTATGCATTAATGGATGATATTATGTCGATAATGCAAATGAGTCCATATGAATTATATAAAACAGATGATGTAATAATGAATATTCATAAAGAATTTGAAGCACCATTTAATTCGAATTATGAAGTGTTACCAGAATTAAATGTTAAGGAATTAGTAAGTGCGTTAACTAACTTAAGTAAAAAAGATATAATTTGCAAGTTATTACATTGTTTATTATATCCAGAAACAAGTAAGATACCACTACATTTGATTCTTAATGTATTTGGGTATGAAACGGCAATAGCGTTATGGATTATAACTAGTAAAGGGATGGAGTTAAAATGGCAGGAACTATGAATAAAGTAGCAATGTTTGAGAAAGTAAGTTTTGTGCAGTTTAAAAAAGATTGGCAAACTTTGTATCAAGATAGTGATGAGAAAATAAAAGAAATTTATGAGAAGATTAAACTTCCTCAAAGAGCTACTAAAGGATCAGCAGGATATGATTTCTTTTTGCCAATTGATTATCTTTTTAAACCTAAAGAAAAAATTAAAATACCTACAGGTATACGTGTAAGGATTAATGAGGGTTGGGTACTACAATTATTTCCAAGAAGTAGTTTAGGTTTTAAGTATGGGTTAAAGCTTAGCAATACAGTTGGAATTATTGATTCAGATTATTATAATTCTGATAATGAAGGACATATGTTTATGTCAATGGTTAATGATAACGATGAAGGGTTATCAATAGATTTGAAGCAAGGTAATGCTATAGTTCAAGGTATATTTGTACCGTTTGGTATAACAATTGATGATGCTGCTGATGGTATTAGAAATGGTGGATTTGGTAGTACTAATAAATAAACTAATTGATTATCATTTTAATAAAATGCTGATTAGTGTAAAATAGTCTTAATAGAAAAGGGGTTTTGGTATATGGATAAAATACAAGAGATGTTAACGTTTATTCAATCTTCACCGACTTGTTATCAAGCGGTGGATACAATAAAAAAAGAATTGGAAAAAGAGGGGTTTATTGAACTAAATGAAAACGAATCTTATCATATTGAAAAAGGAAAGAAGTATTTTGTAACAAGAAATTATTCGAGTATACTTGCGTTTAAAGTAGGCCAACGCTTAAATGATTTGAATTATCAAATAGTAGCTTCACACAGTGATGCTCCATCATTTAAACTTAAACCAAAAAACAAAAAGAATAATAGTGGATTTGAAGTAATCAATACTGAAGTATATGGTGGTCCTATTTTCAATACTTGGCTAGATCGTTTGTTAAGTGTTGCGGGAAGAGTATTGGTTAAAGAAGAAAATGGAATTGCATTAAAACTAGTTTTTATTAAAGAACCAGTTTGTTTAATTCCTAATCTTGCTATTCATATGAATCGTGGTGTCAATGAAGGGGTTAAGTTAAATCCACAAATTGATTTATTACCAATGTTATCTAAAAACAAAGACTTTGATTTAATGGATATCATTGCATCAAACTGTAATGTAAATAAAGAAGATATCTTAGATACTGATTTATTTTTATACCCTGTTGATAATGGTTATGTGTGGGGTGATAATAAAGAGTTTGTATCAGTGAATCATTTGGATGATTTGCAATGTGCTTATACAACATTACAAGGTTTCTTACAAGGTGGACATGAGGATACAATTTCGGTTTATTGTTGTTTCGATAATGAAGAGGTAGGTAGTGGTACAAAACAAGGTGCTGATTCTACTTTCTTGATGGATAATATTAAGCGTATTAATGCAGGTCTTGGACTTAATGAAGAGAATCTACAAACAGCGTTAGCATCTAGTATAATTGTATCGGCAGATAATGCTCATTCTATTCATCCAAATCATCCAGAGAAAGCAGATCCAACTAATGTTGTATCAATTAATGAGGGTATTGTATTAAAATATAATGCAAATCAAAGCTATAGTACAGATGGATTATCAGCAGCAATTTTTAGAGAAATGTGTAAAGATGATTCAGTGAAATTTCAAACATTTACAAATCGTTCTGATGAACGAGGTGGTGGAACATTAGGTGCTATCAGTACTTCTCATGTAAGTATCCTGTCGGTTGATATTGGTTGTGCACAATTAGCAATGCATTCAGCATTAGAAACAGCAGGAACAAAAGATACAGAAATGATGATTACAGCATTAGAAAAATATTTTAGCTCTCATTTAGTACGTGGAGCTGGTTATCAATATAAGATTGAGAGGTAGAAGTTGTGGAAGACAAAGACATGTGTTGGTGTGGTAGTGGTAAGCCTTATGATGAGTGCCATAAACATATAGACGAAAAGATTGAGATGTATCGTAAAAGAGGATGTGAAGTTCCTCCTCGTAGTTTAATAAAAACACCGGCACAAATAGAAAAGATAAGAGAAAGTGCAAAGATAAACACGGCAGTACTTGATCATGTAGCAAAACATATACATGAAGGAATGAGTACAGAAGAAATTGATGTATTAGTATCTGAATTTACAAAAGATAATGGAGCAATTTGTGCACCATATCAATATCAAGGATACCCAAAAAGTGTGTGTACTTCCATTAATGAAGAAGTTTGTCATGGTATACCTAGTAGAATCAAAAAATTACAAAATGGCGATATAGTTAATGTCGATGTTTCAACTATATTAGATGGATACTTTAGTGATGCATCAAGAATGTTTTGTATTGGTGAGGTAAGCCCAGAAAAACAGAAACTAGTAGATGTTACAAAGGAATGCTTGAAAATAGGTATTGAAGCAGCAAAACCTTGGGGCTTTGTTGGTGACATAGGAGAAGCTATAAGCAAGTATGCTCATCAACATGGATACTCTGTTGTTAGAGAGTTAGGTGGGCATGGGATAGGAATAGAATTCCATGAAGATCCATTTATTTCTCATATTGGTAAAAAAGGAACAGGAATGTTACTTGTACCAGGTATGATATTTACTATTGAACCGATGATTAATACTGGTGGGGCAAATGTAGTTGTAGATCGTTATAACGGTTGGACAATCTATACAGCAGATGGAAAGCCATCAGCACAAGTTGAACATATGATTTTAATAACTGAAGAGGGTTCTGAGATATTGACTTATTAGGAGGTTATGTATGGATGATTTAAGAAAAGCAATATTTGAAACACGTAGAAGTATAAGAAGTTTTGAACCAAGACAAATCTCAAATGTAGATTTGCATGAAATGCTTGAAGCAGCTCAATTAGCAGCAAGCGCAATGAATGAGCAAGCGTGGTTTTTTACTGTAATTCAAAAAGAAGAGGTTATACAGGAGTTAGCTTTACTTGCGACAGGTATTGAGGAAGCACCTTATTATAATGCACCTACAGTAATCGCATGCTTTGCAGCTGATGATGCTATTGCACCAGTTGAAGACTGTACATTAGCAATCGCTAATATGATGTATGCTGCAGTACTAAATGATTTAGGTACATGTTGGATTCATTCTACTAAAGAAGTGTTTAATAATCCTAAATATGCAAAATTAAAAAAAGCATGTGGAGTACCTGATGGTTACACATGCATAGGATCTTTAGCGGTAGGGTATCCAAGAAATGAAAGTCCTAAACCAGAATCAAGAAAACAAAATGTGTTTTCTATTATTAGATAAAACGTTCTACAATAAATACAACAGCACAAGCATAGAGGGCTACCGTAAGGAGTCCTTTTTCTTTGTATGCAAGAACTAATGCAGTAATTAATCCAGCGATTGCTGAAATAGGAGATGCGGTGGAATTAATAATTGCTGGGAATGTCATTGCACTTAATACTGCATAAGGCATATAGAATAAAAAACTTGAAATCCATTTATTTTTAATTTTACCTTTAATAAATATTAAGGGTATTACTCTTAATAAATATGTTGTACCTGCTGTAACAAGTAAATAAAGTAAGAAATTATTCATATTCATTTACCTCCACTGGGAAAAGTGAAGCACTTATTGCCGAGGCAATTATTGTACAAAGAATTATAGAAAATCCACCAGATATAAAGTTAAAGAATGGAATATAAGCGAACAATGAACTTAAAACAACTGATATTAATATAGTAAAGGCAACGGTTTTAACTTTCTTGGCAACGGGTAAAATAATGGCAATAAACATACCGTATAGTGCAATTGAAAAGGCGGATTGTAACGATGCTGGTAATAATGAGTTAAAAGTACCACCAAGAAAAGTTCCTAGAGTCCATCCTATTATAGGGGTAGTCATTAATCCAAGCATATATGTAAAGTGATTAGGTTCACTTTGTGATTGAGCAACAGCATATATTTCGTCGGTATTACCAAATGCAACAATGCATTTTTCACTTAATTTCATTTTAGAATCTAGTTTTTGAGATAATGACACAGACATCAATACATAACGAAAATTAATAATTATTGTTGTAAGAAACACTTCAAATACTGGGGCATTAACACCCATCAATTGAATAGCTGCGAATTGACCAGCTGAAGTAAGATTAGCTAATGATAGAAGTGTAGCTTGTATTGTGGATAGACCTTGAGCGGTAGCCACCATACCAAATGTAAATGATACTGAAAGGTATCCTAAACCAATAGGTAGACCGTTTTTTAATCCCTTTTTAAATCGTTCCATTCTTATCACCTTGAATTAGTGTAACGCGATGAATTTTAAAGTTCAAGTTAATTTGCTAATTATTTGAAATTGTACTGTATATCAAGTAAAATAAAGGTACTGTAGAAAAGGTGAAAACAATGGATGATAAAGTATATGTAGTAGGACATAAAAATCCTGACTCAGATTCAATATGTTCAGCGTTGGCGTATGCTAATTTAAAACGACAATTAGGGGAAGATGCAATTGCATGCAGATTAGGACCTTTAAATGACGAAACAAAGTATATATTAAAGCGATTTAATTTAGAGAATCCTTTACTATTAAAAGATGCAAGAAGTCAATTAAAAGATATTGAAAAAGATAACGCAAATTTGATTAATGAATACAATACGATGAATGAAGCTTGGAGTGAAATGCTTGGAGCTAGTAATAGAAGTCTTGTAGTTGTAAATGATAAGGAAGATTTAGTAGGGATATTATCTACATCGAATCTAGCAATGACCCGTTTGATGTTGCCAGAGGAAATCGAATTTTTAATGCGTTCAACCAACCAAGAATCTATATCTAAAACTGTAAATGGCTCAATTGTTCATCAAGCTAGTGGATTTGTATTGAGTGGTAAAGTATTTATTATTACATTATTGAATATGGATAATTTCAGCGATAATTTGGTTGGAAGCATATGTATTATGTCTGATGGAATATTGAAGCAACGTCAATTAGTTGAAGGTGGAGCAAAATGTTTAATCATTACATGTAGTCAAGATGTAGATGATTCAGTTTTACGTTTAGCAAAGGAAAACGATTGTGCAATTATACAAACAAGTTGGGATACAATGAATGTAGCTAAAGTTATCAATGAAGCATTCCCAATAAGAAGTATTATGACACCACATGCAATGACATTTAATGAAAATGAATTTGTTGATGATGTGGCTAAAAAGATGATGAATACTCGTTTCCGTAGTTATCCTGTATTAAACGATGACGGTAAGATTGCAGGAGCTGTATCTCGTTACCATTTGCAAAATTATCGCCGTAAAAAATTTATTCTCGTTGACCATAGTGCAAGAAATCAAGCTATTAATAATATAGAAGAAGCAGATATTCAAGAAATTATTGATCATCACCATATTGGTAATATTGAAACTGACCATCCTATTTATTATCGAAATCAACGATGTGGATGTACAGCAACGATTATTTCGCAACTATATCAAGAAAATGGTGTTACTCCTGATGAACAGATGGCAGGGATATTATTAAGTGCTATTATTTCGGATACATTGCATTTCAAATCAGCTACAACTACTGAACTTGATAAAAAAACAGCGATGTGGTTAGCGGATTTAGCTCATATTGATGTTGATGTATATGCGATTGAAATGTTAAGTGCATCAGTGGCATTAATAGAAGCTACACCATCGCAAATACTTAACCGTGACTTAAAGAGTTATGATATAGGTAAATATAAGTTAGGTATTGGACAAACTAATTACCATAACATAGAAGATTTGCAAAAAATTCTTCCAGAATTCAGAAAAAATCTTGAATTAGAGGTACAAGAAAAGAAATTAGATTTGCTTGTAATGATGTTTACACATGTTATGGCAGAGGGAACAATGTTCGTGTACAGCGGACCATTGTCTTATATTATGAGCAATGTCATGAATACTCAGTTTGATGAAACTTCAGGTTATGACCATGATATCATTTCTCGTAAACAACAACTTATGCCAAAATTATCTTCAATGTTAAAGAATATTTAGTTGATGAAATCTCACTTAAAAAAGGTGGGATTTTTTATTTTGAAGCGAAATGTAACAACTTTCATTGAAAATAATGTAAAATTTACCAAAATTAATGTAAAATGTTTCATTTTTTCTTGACACTGGAAAAGCACAAGGCTATACTTGGAACATATTTTGAGAGGGGGACTAAAAAATGAAGAAACTCAAATTATTGATTGTTTCTACCCTGGTATTTGCTCTCGTTGCTGGATGTTCATCAAAGCCGGCTACAGAAGGTGGTACTGAAGGTGGAAATACAGGTGGTACAGGAAATAACAAGATTGTCGTTGCTACGGATACAGATTTATCAACGATGGATCATCACATTGCTACTGATGGTACTTCCTTTATTGCACAAACTTTAGCATTTTCTGGTTTAACAGAATTAGATGAAAACAACATGGCAATCCCTGAGATTGCTGAGACATGGGATATTAGTGAAGATGGTACAGTATATACTTTCCATTTGGCAGATGCTAAATGGTCAAATGGTACACCGCTTACTGCTAATGACTTTGTTTATGGATGGCAACGCTTAATTAATCAAGAAACAGCTAGTGAATATGCATTCATTCTTTCTACTATTACACTTAAGAATGCAGATGCTGTTGCAGCTGGTGAACTACCACTTGAGGAATTAGGTGTTAAAGCACTTGATGATAAAACTTTAGAAGTAACTTTGGATGCACCATGTGATTTCTTACTTGGTTTATTAGCATTCCCAAGTTTCTTCCCATTGAATCAAGAGTTCTATGAATCACAAGGTGATCAATATGCTACATCACCTGCTAACATGATTTACAATGGACCATTTGTTATGACTGATTGGACTGCAGGTAACAGTTATTCATTTGCAAAGAATAATGACTACTTCAAAGCAGATACTATTGAAGCTGAAGGAATCGATTTTAAATTTATCCAAGATACTCAATCTGCAATGCTTGAATATCAAAGTGGAAACTTAGATGTTGTTAAATTAAATGGAGAACTTGTTGATGCGTATAAAGATCAAGAAGGATTTACAAACCGTTTACAAGGATATTTATGGTACTTATCACTTAATTTTGATGTACCTGAAATGCAAAACGCTAATTTAAGAAAAGCTATGATGTATGCAGTTGATCGTGAAACAATTGCTGCTAATGTATTAAAAGATGGATCAGTTGCTGCTGATGGAATTATTCCTATTCAATTAGCTACTGGACCTGATGGCACTGAGTTCCGTGATACTGCTGGTAAGATTACTTCTTATGATCCTGCTAAAGCATTAGAATACTATGAAAAAGCAAAAGCTGAATTAGGCAAAGATGCAGCAATTACATTATTATTTGAAGATACAGAAGCAAGTAAATCAGTTGCTGAATATATTCAAAACAATTTAGAAACAAACTGTCCAGGTATTACAGTAACCCTTGATAGTAAACCTAAAAAGACTCGTCTACAAATGATGCAAAATGGTGAATATCAAGTTGCACTACACCGTTGGGGACCTGACTATGCTGACCCTCAAACTTATTTAGATTTATTCTTAGTTGGGGCATCAAATAACTATGGTAAATATGAAAGTCAAGCATATCAAGATTTAGTTCTTGAAGCTACACAAGGTGAATCTGCAAAGGATTCTCAAGCTCGTTGGGATTTACTAGTACAAGCAGAAAAAGTATTAGTAGGTGATGATGCTGGTGTAATTCCAGTTTACCAAAATGGTGGAGCAATGATGATTAATCCAAACGTTACTGGAGTTGAATTCCATAGCGCTGGGGTTGATAGCTACCGTCATATGGCAAGAAAATAAAGTTATGTAGAATAGAGCGAGGTTTCTCGCTCTATTCATTTAAATTAAAGAAAGGGGCAGGGATATGAGTAAATATATATTAAAACGAGTATTAATAAGTTTAGCTACATTAATTGTTATATTATTTGTACTGTTTTTGATGTTAGAATTCATGCCTGGATCACCTTTTAATGATGAAAAATTAACAGAAGCTCAACGTATTCTATTGAATGCAAAATATGGTTTAGACCAACCATTCTTTGTACGCTTCTTTAATTATGCAGGAAATATGTTAAAAGGAGATTTAGGAGTTTCATACGTTATTAATAAAAACTTTGCGGTAACTTCAATGGTAACAGATCGTTTATTTGTTACGATTAGAATAGGGTTACAAGCCATGATTCTTGGAAGTGTAATTGGATTGGTTCTAGGAATTATTGCTGCTTTAAAACACAATACATGGATAGACACCTTGTGTTCGGTAATATCAATTATAGGGGTAAGTGTTCCATCTTATGTATTTGCACTAGGATTAGCTTATTTTGTGGGATATAAAATGGGATTGTTCCCAATTTTATATAACCCTGCAATACCAGAACAATCGTCAGTATTGCCAACAATTGCATTATCATTGTTTACAATAGCAAATGTTGCGCGTTTTACGCGATCTGAAATGATTGATGTATTAGGATCGGATTATATTCAATTAGCACAATCAAAAGGTATCAAAGAATGGAAATTAATTATTAAACATGCTTTAAGAAATGCGCTTATTCCTATTATCACTGTTATGGGACCATTACTTGTAGGATTACTTACAGGTTCAATGGTTGTAGAAAAGATATTTGGTATACCAGGACTTGGAAGTTTAATGGTGCTCGCTATTCAATATAATGATTACAATGTTGTTATTGCATGTGCTTTTATCTACTCAGCATTGTATATATTCACAATGTTAATTGTTGATATTTTATATGGAGTAATAGATCCAAGAATTCGTGTAGCAAAGGAGGGATCATAGTATGACTCAAATCAAAGATATTGATTTTAAGGAAGATGATTTCACGTTTGCTCATGAGAGTAATGAAAAAATAATAGATAAAACTTATAATACATCATCATATGCAAAAGATGTATGGTCACATTTTATTAAAAATAAAGGTGCAGTTATTGGTGGAATAATAATTATCTTAATAATTGTAATGGCAATTATTGGCCCTTATTTAAATGAACATACCTATAAATCAATTATTATTCAACATCAATCACTTACTCCAAGAATTCCATTTATAGAAAACTTTGGAATTTTTGATGGATCATTTCATGGCAAGAATATGTATATCGAAAAAGGATTTCAAGATATATATTATTGGTTTGGTGCTGATACACAAGGACGCGATATCTTTACACGTGTGTGGGAAGGAACTCGTATCTCATTAATGATTGCTGTTACAGCAGTATTTATTGATATATTTATTGGAATGGTTTATGGATTAATTTCAGGATATTTCGGTGGGAAAGTTGATATGGTTATGCAACGATTTGCAGAAATATTAAATGGAATTCCAACACTTGTAGTTGTTACATTATTAGGACTTGTATTACCACAAGGTATTACCTCAATTATCTTCGCCTTAATGATAACAGGGTGGATTGGAATGAGTCGAATTGCGCGTGCGCAAGTTCTTAAACTAAAAGAACAAGAATTTATATTAGCGTCTAAAACTTTAGGTGCTAAAAACTTTGCGATTATATTCAAAGATATTTTACCTAATATATTTGGTCAAATTATTATTATGAGTATGTTCTCAATTCCCAATGCGATATTTACAGAAGCATTCTTATCATTCGTTGGTCTAGGAGTACCCGGACCTATGGCATCACTTGGATCATTAATAGCTGAGGGATATAAATCAATGACAATATATCCACATATGATGATGAGTGCAATTGTTGTGTTAGCGTTATTGATGCTTAGTTTAAATTTATTTGCTGATGGGTTACGAGATGCATTTGACCCAAAAATGAAACAAATGTAGGAGGAATCGATATGACAGAGAAAAAGAATAAAAAAGATCGTGTATTATCGATTCGTGATTTAAGTATTTCGTTTGAAACAGGTTCAGGAGTAGTAAATGCTATTCGTGGAGTTCGTTTAGATTTATTTCGAGGAGAAACGATTGCGATAGTAGGTGAATCTGGATCTGGTAAATCAGTAACTGTAAAAGCTATTATGGGTATTTTAAGTAGTAATGGTAAAGTTGATGAGGGATCAATCATCTTTAACTATAAAGATAAAGAAGGTAATGAAAAATCAGTAGACCTAGTACAAATGAGTCCAAAACAAATTCGTTACCAAATTTGCGGTAAAAAAATTGCAATGGTATTCCAAGATCCAATGACATCACTTGATCCAACTATGACTATTGGTAAACAAATCATGGAAGGTATGATTGAACATGAAAAAATATCTAAAGAAGAAGCTAAAGATAGAGCTCTTAAACTACTAGAATATGTTGGAATCGAATCACCTGAGAAAAGAATTAATCAATATCCACATCAATTATCAGGAGGTATGAGACAACGTGTTGTTATTGCTATTGCATTATCATGTAATCCAGATATCTTGATTTGTGATGAACCAACAACAGCATTAGATGTTACTATTCAAGCAAAAATCTTAGAATTAATAAAAGCTGTACAAGCAGAAAAAAATATCTCGGTAATTTATATTACTCATGATTTAGGGGTAGTAGCAAAAGTAGCGGATTATGTAGCTGTTATGTATGCAGGTAAGATTGTAGAAAAAGGAAATATTAATGAGGTTTTCTATGATCCACGTCATCCATATACATGGGGGCTATTAAGTAGTATGCCTGATATTGATACAGATAGCCATCGCTTATTTGCGATACCAGGAACACCACCCAATTTATTAGAAAAGATTAAAGGAGATGCATTTGCTCCTAGAAATCCATTTGCACTAAAAATAGATTTTGAAGAAGAACCTCCAATCTTTGATGTTGGTGGACAACACCGTGTATGCAGTTGGCTGTGTGATCCAAGAGCACCTAAAGTTGAGATGCCTGAACAATTACGTATTAGAATTGAAAAAATGAAGAAGGAGGATTTAGCTAATGGATAACATTACTCCTTTATTAGAGGTAAAGAATCTAAAACAATATTTCAAGATTAGTAGAAAATATACAACGAAAGCAGTAGATGGTATTAGTTTCTGTATTTATCCTGGAGAGACTTATGGACTAGTAGGTGAATCAGGATCAGGGAAGTCAACTACTGGCCGTTCGATTATCCGTTTGTATAATCCAACGGATGGTGAAGTAATATTCGATGGAAAGAAAATCAGTGGTAAATTAAGTAGTGATGAAGAGAAACATTTACGAATTAATATGCAAATGATTTTCCAAGATCCAATGGCATGCTTAAATCCTAGAAAAAAGGTAAAAGAAATAATAGCACAAGGCTTAGAGATTAATCATCTTTATAAAGATCAAAAAGATCTTAATGATAAAGTTGATGCAATACTTGAACGTGTTGGATTATCAAAAGAACATGCTACTCGTTTCCCACATCAATTTTCAGGGGGTCAAAGACAACGTATAGGGATTGCACGTGCGTTAATTATGAATCCTAAGTTAGTAATAGCAGATGAAGCTATATCAGCCCTAGATGTTTCTATACAAGCTCAAGTAGTTAATCTTATGAAAGATTTACAAGATGAGTTGGGTACAACATATTTGTTCATAGCCCATGATTTATCTATGGTTAAATACATTAGTGATCGTATAGGTGTTATGCATTTAGGTCACATTGTGGAGACAGGTACAACTGATGAAATATTTCAACATCCAATCCATCCGTATACTAAATCACTTTTATCAGCTATACCACATCCTAATCCAGTGGTGGAAAAGAAACGTGTTGCCATGGTCTATGATAAGGACAAAGAGGGAGTAGATTATACAAAAGGTAAGCTTTTTGAGCTCTCTAAAACACATTCTGTTTTAGCAACAGATGAAGAATTTGCTCGTTGGAGTAAATAAAGCATAAAACACATGCGGTCTAGCGTGTGTTTTATTATGATTATTTTTGAAAATATATGATCAAAAATTATGTAAAAAATTTACATTTGCCTATATAAAAGGCTTTTTAGGTTGTGCAAAAAATAACTTGAGCATTACCTCTTATCAACTGAAAAAACTGTGCTATAATGACACTAACAATTAGGTGAAATGTTATAACTTAATAGGGAATAGAGTAAATCTCTAGCTGCCCCAGCAACCGTGATGTGGACAAGATTTTCAATTAACCACTGTGCTTTATTGCATGGGAAGGGAAAATCGAGGATGATACTAAGCCGGTAGACCTGCCTATTGTTGTGTTACGAATCTTCTGGGTGAAAGATGTCGACGGTTTAAACATGACAATGTTTATATACCTTCAAATCGCTCATTTTAGAAGAATGAGTTTTTATTTGGAAGGGGGAAATATGATGGATAAACGTGCTTGTGCGTATTCGTTTTTGTATGAGAGTTCATCTCTATGTGATTATGAAATTGCTACTGATGAATTAGCATCACAAACAGGTTTAGCAATGCATTATGTAAAACATTCAGATTTGAGTAAGTTGGTAGAACTTATTTATCATGCGAATGGTTCAATGCGTGCTAAAGTAGCGATAACGGATGAGGATATTCGATATCTTTCAAGGCTCTATGATGAATATGTAGAGATGGTTGGTGATCTTAAATATTTTGTTATACCAGAAGGATGTTTAGGAGCATGTCACCTACATTGTTTGCGTAGTAAAACAAAATCAATTATTCGACTTATTCATAAAATTGATCAAGAACCTAATAGAGAAAAAAGACAAATCCTTCATGATTTCTTCAATATGCTTTCAAATATATTCTTTTATATGGCATTGGTTGAAAATAAAAACGAACAAATAAATGAAATTAAATTTGTTTCGAAAAGTTATGACTGTTAAAACATTGACAAAGATTGCGATAATGGCAAGTATCCAAAGTGCAATCTTTACGATATTTTCACAAATATTGTACTTAGAAGGAATCACGTTTACAGTTTGTTTGTTTGCTTGTTCGTTTAAAAAGAATGAAGCCGTATTAGCGTCATTTATCTTTGGGATGGTAAATATGTTGATACAGGGAATAACTATATGGTCCATGATGTATGTCGTTATATATCCACTATATAGCTTAATTGTTTCAACTCTTAAACCATTATTATTGAAGAACTTAGGATACATGGTCTTTGTATGTGGATTGTTATCATTTGCTACAGGACAATTATTAGATTTACCATTTATCTTATTTTCTAAGGAAGTTACAATCTTTTATATTTTATTAGGATTGAAAACTTCAATAATACAAGGGTGTTTAAGTGCGACGATGTGTTTATTGATTTTTGAACCATGTCTTAAAGTATTAAATAAAATTGAGGGAGAATACGCATGAAAAAGAAGATTTATATTGCGATAGGTATAATCGCTATCGCTGCATTAGCAATTTTTGGGTTTAATCAATTAGCTCCAAAACAAACACCAGTAGAAGGTGCTAAAGCGATTAATATCGTAGTTATGGATTCAACACAAGATAACAAAGAGTTATATAAAGGAACGATCCATACGGATGCGGAAACATTGGGTGATGCTCTAGTAGAAGCAAAAGATATTAAGATGGTTACAGAAGAAAGTGCATATGGTCGTTATATTGTAGCGCTATGTGATGTATCACAAGGATCACAAGAAGCAGGACCTTGGTGGTTATATGAATCAGATAATAATGAATCATGTAAAGCACAAGGAATGTGTATGGGTATCGATGAAACAGTAATTAAAGATGGAGATAATTTCACTTTTAATTTGACAGCTGATTTCAACTAATAAATTAAACGCAAAAGAGACAGGAATCTAGTGAAAATCTAGAACTGACCTAGCAGCCGTGAAGGGGACGAAATTCAAAATGCCACTGTAGTTTTTTCTATGGGAAGGTGAAAAGTAGGATGAACTTAAGTCGAAATACTGTCATGCAAACTAGGTTTCTCTTTATAAAAGAAAAGGGAGCAGAATAATGGAAAATATTGAAGTAATTAAAAGAGATGGTCGTGTTGTAAAATTTAATCGCGAGAAAATAGAAAAGGCGATTGAGAAAGCTTTTATAAATAGAGAAGATATAAATCAAGATATAGAAAAAATATGTTCAAGTGTTATGGACAAAATAAAAGAATTAAATGTTAACAAAATTGAAATTGAAAGAATACAAGATATAGTAGAAGAATCATATGTTGAAAATCACTTTGTAGCTGAATACAAAAGATTTAAACAATATAGACAAAAAAGAACACTAGCACGTGAATGTTTCTCATCAAGAGAACATAAATTAATGAAGACACTTGAAAACTTTGGAATAAAAGAAGCGAGTGAAGTTGATGAAAAAAGAGAAAATGCCAATATCAATGGGGATACTGCGATGGGTCTAATGTTAAAGTATGGAAGTACTTTATCTAAGGCTTATACTACTTCTTATTGTTTAGATAAACGTTTTGGTGATGCACATGATTTTGGGGATATTCATATTCATGATATGGATTTCTATCCAATGGGGACAACTACATGTTTACAAATTAATCTAGATCATTTATTTGAAAAAGGGTTTAATACAGGACATGGTTTTTTAAGAGCTCCTAAAAGTATAGGGTCATATGCATCGTTAACAGCAATCGCAATACAATCAAACCAAAATGATCAACATGGAGGACAAGCTATACCTTTATTTGATTATTACTTATCAAAGGGAGTATTATGTTCGTTTAAAAAAATATATCATCAAGTATTGATTGATTATCAGGACTTTACTAGTAAATATAGTAATGAAGAATTGGATAAGATTAATCAAAAGATAGATGAGGTAGAAGATTTAAAGGCAGTAGAAAATGCTGAGCAAATATTTGAAAAAGTATTGGCTAAAACTGAAAAAGAAACATATCAAGCTATGGAAGGATTAATTCATAACTTGAATACAATGCATTCTCGTGCAGGAGCACAAGTACCTTTTAGTTCAATTAATTTTGGTACATGTGTAAGTGAAACAGGACGTATGGTTACTCGTAATTTATTACTAGCTATGGAAAGTGGTTTAGGAAATCATGAAACACCTATTTTCCCAATTTTAATTTTTAAAGTAAAAGAGGGAGTTAATTATAATCCAGAAGATATAAACTATGATTTGTTTAAACTAGCAATACGTTGTTCATCAAAACGAATGTTCCCTAATTTTGCCTTTATTGATGCACCATTTAACAAACAGTATTATCAAGAAGGACAACCAGAAACAGAAATAGCTTATATGGGCTGTAGAACTCGTGTAATTGGAAATACAGCATGTCCTAATGATGAGGTAGTTGTTGGTAGAGGTAACTTAAGTTTTACATCTATTAATTTACCAAGACTAGGTATTAAACATGGCTTAGGTAAAAACGATATGGACGGATTTTTTAATGAGTTAAATGAAAAAATGGAACTTGTTAGAGATCAATTATTAGAAAGATTAGCAGTACAAGGACAAAAGAAAGTTAAAAACTTTCCATTCTTAATGGCACAAGGTAACTGGAAAGGTTCAGAGAATCTAGGTATGGAAGATTCAGTTAGCGAAGTGCTTAAACAAGGAACATTAACAATAGGCTTTATCGGTCTTGCGGAGTGTTTAGTAGCTTTAACTGGTAAGCACCATGGTGAAAGTGAAGAATCGCAAGAATTAGGTCTTAAGATTGTTAAAATGATGAGAGAGTTATGTGATCAATTTAGTAAAGACACAGGACTTAACTTCTCATTAATTGCTACTCCTGCAGAAGGTTTATCTGGAAGATTCATTAAAATAGATAATGAAGTATTTGGTCCAATTCCTAATGTAACGGAAAGAGAATACTATACTAATTCTTTCCATATACCAGTATATTATCCAATTAATATAAAACGTAAATTAGAACTTGAAGCACCTTATCATGAGTATACAAATGGTGGTCATATTTCATATGTTGAAGTAGATGGTGATATGGCAAATAATCTTGAAGCATTTGAAAAAATAGTTCGTATTATGAGAGAAGCAAATATAGGATATGGTGCAATAAATCATCCATTGGATAGAGATCCAGTTTGTGGATATAATGGTATCATCAATGATGAATGTCCAATGTGTCATCGTCATGAAGATGAAATTCCATTTGAAAGAATACGTCGTATTACAGGATACTTAGTAGGAACACTTGATCGCTTCAATAATGCCAAATTATCTGAAGTTAGAGATCGTGTTAAACATGGGAAAAATTAGATTAGCAGCACCATTACAAACTGATAGTATCGTTGATGGATCAGGATTGCGTATTGTTATTTGGACTCAAGGATGTCCTCATGCATGTGTGGGTTGTCATAATCCAGAGTCTCATGACTATAATGCTGGAATAATCTATGATATTGATCAAATTATCATAGAAATAAATAAAGTTGACTATCATACTGGAATAACTTTCTCTGGCGGAGAACCGATGGAACAAGCAAAATCATGTGCTCTATTAGCAAAATATGCTAAGAGCATAGGACTAAATATTTGGTGTTACACAGGATATACATTAGAAACACTACTTGAGAAAAATGATAGTTCAATCAATGAATTTCTAAACTATATCGATATCTTAGTAGATGGCAAATTTGATATAAATCAAAAATCATTAGATTTGAAGTTTAAAGGTTCTAAAAACCAAAGAATAATTGATGTTCAAAAAACATTGAATATAAAAGAGATTGTATTAATGCAAATTTAGATATAAAAATTAATTAAGATAGTGCATTTCAAATGTGCTATCTTTTTTATGCAAATGAGTTTCCAATGACCAAATATCACAGATTTTGACCGAATATCACAAAAACCTTTAACTATTTTATAAAGTATCGATAATTAAAGTGAGGTGAATTTAATGGATGAGATATATCATAATCTTTCTAAGAAAATATTTGAATATTTAAATAAACTAGATAATATTGAAGAAGATAAAAATCTTTATTTACACGCAATTGAGTTGACTATACACGAAAGTGTAACTAATCTAATTGTCTTAATATTAGCATCATTTTTTGGATTTCCTTTTGAATCGATTATATATATGATTTTATTTGCATTTATAAGAAAGTATACAGGTGGATATCATGCAGAAACTTATGCTAAGTGTATGTTACTATATATTCTCTTTTTTTTAATTTTTATTTTGATTTATGTTGCAATTGATAATATATATATTGGTATTTTGCTTGTATTTATTGTTTCTGTTCTATATATAGTTAAGGAAACCCCTATTCAACATGTTAATAACCAATTATCAATAATTGAAAGGCATAAATACCGCAAAATATCATTGGTAATATTAGGTTTTTATACAAGTCTAGGTTTGATTTTGTTGATACTACATAGTAAAATTAGTGTAATAATTTATGTAGTAATTATTTTTGATTCGTTATTAATGTTTTTTTTGAAACATAGTGTTAATTATGTAGAGGACTAATATGGAAATTAAGGTAGCGGTTGTTGATGATAATATAATAGATTTACATAATATTACTAATGAATTTAAAAATTATAAATTCAGTGATATTGTTTTTAATATTGAAGAATTCAATGATCGAAGCATCTTGGAAAATCGACAATTATTTGATTTATACTTACTAGATATTGACATGCCACAAGTAAATGGTATAGAAATCGCAAATAAAATTAATGAAACTAGCAAAAACTCGGGAATTATTTTTGTTTCAAGAAGAGAAGATTTAGTTTTTGATACATTTATTGTTGAATCTCTTTATTTTGTTAGAAAGGATAAGCTGGCAAATGATTTGAAGTTAGCGATAGAAAAATACTGTGCATTATTTGAAAAAAATAATCAAGTATTTAGATTTAGTGAAAATGGAAATACTGTAGTGGTGAAATATCAAGATATTTATTACTTTGAGGTTTATAAAAATAATATGTATATCGTTGTAGAAAATAAAACATATTCTATACGAAAATCAATGAAAAACTTAATTAAAGAAATTGATAACAAGACATTTTCTCTTATACATGAGTCATTCTATGTAAACTTAGGAAATATTGAAAGAATGGATAATAATTTAGTTATATTGAAAAATAAACAAGAGCTACAAATTAGTAGAAGAAAAATCAAAATGGTACGAGACGAATATGCTAATTTCTTAATGAGGTGATAAAATATGTCTTTGTTTGATATAGTGATAAATATTTTTGAGCAAACCATAATATTTTGTTTTATTGCAAAATATTCAAGTCTTAATGATAAATATAAACCCTTAATATTACCTGTATTTATTTTAGTTGGAAGTTTTTTAATGACGTTTTCTAATATGTTTTTTGGGTTTGAAGGTCTTTTTAAATTTGTTTTCATTACTATAGATTTTATATTTTGTCTAATTTATTGTAAGAATTCTCTTGTTGAAAAAATATTTGTTTCAATTTATCCATATGTTTTAATAAGTGTTATAAATGATTTATTAACAATTGTATTGAGTTTTATTATGTTTAATACAATCAACTATGAAGCATTAGCAAGTGCAGATTCATTTGTATATATAATTTTAACATCAAAGGTGTTGCTAATAGTATGCTTAATTATAACTATTAAATTTAGAAAAAGATATGATAAATTTATTACTAACAGTGAAATGATTTACTTAATGAGTTTAATCATACTTGTTCAAATAATGTTTATTTTTATTGAAGAATTAATATATTCAAATGAAATCAAGCAAATTGAAATTGTATTGATTGCTATAATCATAACAATTTTTATGTTAGGAATAGTGTTTAATTTCTTTGTTAAATTAAGGCAAGAAGATGAAGAAAAAACAAAACTATTAAATTTGCAGATGATCAACTTTGAGGAAAAACGTTATTATGAAATGAAAAAAATGTGTGATAATACAGCCAAATTAAAACACAATTTAAAACATGTGTTAATCAATGTTAAAAACAAGTTAAATACAAAAGACATAAATGATGCGAAATATTCAATAGAATTATATTTACAAGAAATAAACGAGATAAATGTGTATGGTAATTTTGATTCGCCGGTCCTAGATTTCCTTATTAATAAGGCTGTAGATGAATCAACTGCTAAAAATTACGACTTAAAATATACTGTGAATTTAGGTAGAGAAGTTAATATTAGCGATAATGATTATATGATTTTGATAGGTAATGCTATAGAGAATGCAATTGAGCATTCAAAGGGGTTAAGACAAATTGATGTAACAATCCAACAAAAAAATGAGTTTGCGCTATATAAAATATCAAATACAATTAATAAGGATTTTGATTTTGAAAAATTTAAGTTTTCAAGTAAAGGTATCGGACATGGATATGGTGTTAAATCGATGATTGAAATTGCTGAAAAAAACAAAGGTCATATTTCATTTAATATTGAGGGAGATATCCTTGTTTGTTCAATATTGATACCACTTATTTAACCAAATATCACGCGAAAACAGCCAGATATCCCAAACTGGTTGTTTTTGCACTTTCGATTCGTAATAATGTAGATAACAAGTACTTGTAGATACAAAAGAAAGGAAAGACTATAACTGTCAATTAGCGTTTTATTTAGTCATTTTGAATATTCATAAGCAAATAAATTAAATAATTTATTTTAATATGTGAAGAAATGTTATGTATAATCATATTAATTACTGTCAACAGATTTCTTACTTAGCATTATATTCAAAACTAAATACGCAAAAAAAATGAAAATGAAAAAGTTAAATAGTTTTATTTTAAAAAGACTTTATATTAAGGGTATTAAATCGATTAATTGTGTTTCGGCTTGTGGTATGCATCAACCTAAAATTAGTCAGTCACTTTCTAAGTATAAAACCTTTAATAAAATGAAAGTAGTGATAACGATTATTGGTTTGTTGCTTTGCTGTAATTTGATTGGATTTGATAATGTTTTTGCTCAAGATCCACCATTGAATGATGAAAGTGATCAACAAGTATGGGGATATGATCCAACAATGAATGATATTATATCTTCTTCAGTTAATTATGAATTAGTTGATGAATATATAGATAAAGCGGAATTTCCAATTATACAAAAAGGCTATTTGCGTTCGGGTGTTATTGATCAAGCGTGGGCTGTTAATCAAATAGTTAAGTATAATCAACGCGATTCAAGGTGGGCAAATACTAGGTTAGGTGGATGTACTTCAGATACTATAGGAACAGCAGGCTGTGCGCTCACATCGTTTACAATGGCTTTAACATATAATGGAAGATTTAATGTTAACCCATTGAATGTGAATTCTACTCTCGGAACAAAAGCGTGTACATTTGATGCGAATTATTCTGCTGGAAAATATAGTATGCGTGCTAATATTTTAGCAGCATCACCACAATATGAAGAACCGGCAAAAAAAATTATTAGAGGCGGATTAAAAAGTCTTAAACCAGTCATGGTAGGAATGAAAAAAGTAGATGGTAGTGGTAGTCATTTTGTTCTTGTATATGGCTTCGAGCAGTATGGAAGTAATTCGTTTTTACATTTTATTTATGACCCGGAAGGTAAAAATGATTATGCAACATTAGAGGATTATATGGTTAATTGGTATATCACAAGGATATATACATTTCAATGATAAACATGAAAAAAGTTAAAGTGGGACTTACAGTTTTAGTTATAATCAGTATGTTATTTGGATGCAGTCCAAGAACCGATAATTCAATAGTAGTGCCAAGCGAATCACCTAATGTGATATCTACACCTGCAGTTGATCCAACAATAAAACCTACAAACATACCAGATGAAGATGAAAAAGAAAATAGTTCGGTAGATAATAAACTAGTTCAAGTAGATAAGAATATATCTTATTATGATGAGAATGGAAAAAGACATTACTCTTTATATGATAATCAATTTAAGTTATCTGTTAATATTACTTTACCTAGTCCATTAAAACTTATTGGTGCAAAAACAATTGGTGAGGGTGAAAGTGAGTATATTGAATTAAGCGTAGTTTATCAACCTGAAGGATGTAAATCGGATACATGTTCGAATCTATTTAGTGGTTGGGCAATTTATCCGAATGATTTTGAAGATAGTGTAGTACAAGCTAATAAAGAGTATTCATTGAATAGTCAAAATGATTATTTTGCAATTAATATCCCAGTAATTGATTCGGTGTTAGATGAAGTAAATAGTAAGAAATACTACGAGCTAATAGATAAAATTGATAATGGTGATTTAGAATTAATTTGGTGGGAATAGAATACTTAAATAACTTAAAAGGAGAAAAGAAAATGAAAAAAATATTAGCAATCGTATTAATTGGGTTTGTAGCAATTACAATACCAACATTTGCAAAACAAGGATCTATAAGTGATAAAAATGTGGATTATATTTATTGGGATCAACCAGAAATCCAAACATATTGGACAGGTGTAACCAATAAAATTGATTATAATTATTATGGGCCATGCGTTGGACATACAAAATACACAAGTGGTGAAATATATTGTGGTCCGTTAGCACCAAAAGGTGCATATTATGAAAAAAGTGGGAGATTATACAATGGGCATAGTCACAGTTTGTTGAGTGATTATGGTACTTATGATTACTGGGTAGAATAGAGTCTGAGAAAACAAATTTGTTTTAAAGTATAGAGTAGCTATTTTGTCTAACTACTCTATACTTTGCTGTTTAGATTACTACAGGGGAAGGAATATTATGAAAAAGCATATTATATTATCTTCAATAGTCGTAACAATAATGTCTTTTCTTTTCATGATTCCGCATTTCAATGCAGAGGTTGATTATAATTTCAATTACATGCATAACTACATAAATAATGGACAATATGTAATGATGGTAGATATTGCGGAGAATGAATCAATTGCAAATGTTGATTATCGTGAGTTTCACAAAAATCTTGATGATTGTGCTATAAAAAACAACTTGGTGATGGTGCAGTATACAATCGCAGATGATGAAGAAGTAAGAAAAGAAACTATGTATTTATCTAGTAACGATCTGTATGCTCAAGATGTTTTCTTACTTAAAAAGGGAACTTTAGATAGTAAATCGAATCAACGATATAGCACAATCAGCGAAAATCCAGAAACAAAGTTAGTAAGTTTATTTTCACCAACTGTTTATGAAATTGATAGCTTGCTCAACTCAACTGATAATACTGCAGGTTATTCAATGGCTAATCTATCAGGAGATATTGAAGAAAACTTTAGTAATTTTATAAGTGATATGGATCAATTATATCCGGGAATAATTATTCACAACGCAAGAACATTTACTGAATCAATGTCAAAAGTAGCTGTGGATGATCTTTTGATTATTAAAACATTATGTGTTTCTATTATCATGTTAATTATGTGCTCAAAGCTATTTTCACTACAAAAAACAATCTCAATATACAAGATTGAGGGATATTCAAATTTAAAAATTTATGTAAAGTTGTTCCTAAAACCATTTATTTTAGTTAATTGTATGTGTTTTTCTTTATCGCTGCTGTTGATTTTATATTGCTTCCAAAGTGGATTAACTTTTAAAGTGATGTCAGGTTTATATAGTCAGCAGTTTTTACTTCTTTTGGTTCTTCAAATATTGCTGTCATTAATTGTTTATCTCATTATTGCATATGTTCCGAAAGTAAGTTCAATTAAAGGAAAAAATGAATTACCTAAGATACAAAAGTGTGCATTTATACTAAAAATAGTAATAGTGATTCTTATAAGTCCTATCATTAGTAATAAATTCATGCCAGCAGTAGATTTTATTAAAATGAATCTTCGATATGATAAAGTGGTGCAAGAGTTAGAAAATTATTATAATTTTGGAGCGCATATTAACTCGAATTACCACTTGGCAAGAGGAAGTGATAATTATATTTCTTTAAGTAAGGACTTAGAACATAATAATAATCGATTCGAATTATCTAAAGCAGCGTATTTTGACTTTGAAAACTTTGATCCAAATAATATCAATTATTTCTACTCTGCTGATGTATCGTATTTGCGTTTGGTTGGCTTAGCGGATGAAAAATTTGATGAGAATCAAGTGTATATTTTCACTAAACCAGATAATAGTTATGATTTAGATTTATTAAGGAAAGACATCTTAAAAAATACTACTAAAGATCCGGTGTTTAATTACGTTGAATATGAAAAAAATCTAAAAAGTTACGATACAAGGACACTTTTATTTAAAGATGAGATTGATAATTTACCTATTGTATATATGCCAGTTGAAAAACAATTTAGAGGGCAATTGAATACAAGTGTATTCTATTATGATAACGAGACTATACCAGTACAAGAATATATAGACTATATATTCAAAGCTCATGGTTATACACCAGGGTTTAGTATCGATTCGATGGCTAGCAATTACTCGGCTGTTTTCCAAGGTTATCTAGGTTTAAGTATTCAATCATTTATGCAGTTTGTTATTGCTTTATTCGCGTATATTGCAGCTACAATCTTTCTATTTGAAATTGATTTAGATAACAATATGCGACGTTATCAAATCTCGTTTATTGAAGGAGCAAATGTATATAAATTTAAAACATACGCTTTAAAATTTATAAGTGCTAGTGTTATAGGCTTAACGATAACAGTTGCAGTGATGCCTAAAATAGTTAATAAAGATTTTGTGAGCTGCTTAATTTTTATAACGGTTGTTGAGTTAATTATGTATGGATTATTTATATATCGTTGCAGGAAGAGGAAATAGTATGGAAATTAAAATTGATAATTTAAGTAAAAGTTATGGAAAGTTAGAGATATTTAAACATTTCAATTTAACAATTGAAAGCGGTAAGATTACTTGTCTTTATGGCGCAAGTGGGTGTGGAAAAACAACGATACTAAATATTATCGGGTTAATAGAAAATTATCAAGATGGAGCTATATATTATGATGGGAAAGTCTATAAGAAGGAAAAAGAAATAAGGTTAATGCATCAAAATAAGATAGGATTCATTTTTCAAGACTTTGGTTTAATCGAAAATTGTAGTGTTAAAGAGAATCTAGAAATAGTACAAAGAATTAACAAAATGAAGAATAAAGTACCAAAAATGATTGAGACATTAAAAGATCTAAATCTTGAAGATGTTCTAAATAAAAAAGTTTATGAGCTATCAGGTGGTGAACAGCAACGAGTTGCAATAGCTAAATTATTACTAAAAGATCCAGACTTAATTTTAGCAGATGAGCCAACAGCATCATTAGATGAAGACAATCAAAACATTATTTTAAGTCTTATGAGAAAACTATGTGATCAAGGAAAAACTGTTGTCATAGTGTCTCATGATTTAACTACAAGAGAATTTGCAGATATTAAAATAGACTTAACAAGAAAGAAGGAAAATTAAAATGAGAAAAATATTTATCGTATTAATTGCGTTATTGTTAGTAGGATGTGGAAAAAAAGCGGAAGAAGTTGTTGTGGTGCCAACACCTGGAACAGATGAAATCGTAGTAACAACACCAGAGCCTACGGAAACACCGACTACCGAAATGGATAATAATCAAACAGATAATAAAGGAAATCAAAGTAATGACACTACGAAAACTAAACATCAGTATGTTGGATATGGAGTAGTGGACGCAGATTACGATTTCTTTATAGAAGGAAATAAATGTGTTTTTGATGATTATGTAATTGTTAAATTAATGAAAGTACCTGGCGATAGAGGAGAGATTGGATTTGAAATAGGAAGTCATTGTTTAGATGAACCAGGAGGTGTTCAAGGAGGTGTAGTAAATATGAAAATGGATAACTTAGATGAACAACCTGATTTTGAGTTTGATATAACAAAGAAATATAAACTATACTACTCATTTCCAGAAGGATTTGAACCAACTACGTATTTAAACTATGTTGATTACGCAACAAAGATAGCTGAATTAGATTAGAATTAGATGAAGTTAGGTTATCATAAATTCCTAACTTCATTTTTCTTATACTTCATAGCAATATTGAGTTTATCTTTTCTATTTTGAAAATGTCTTCTATAATAGAAAGAAAAGGAGATTTCATATGCGTAAAGAAAAGAATGGAATGAAATTTATAGATTTTCGAAGTGATACAGTAACATTTCCTACTCAAGAAATGAGAAATGCAATGTTAAACGCGAAAGTTGGAGATGATGTTTATGGTGATGATCCAACGGTTCTAGAACTTGAGAAGTTATCAGCTAAGATTCTTGGGAAAGAAGCTGCCTTATTTGTGAGCAGTGGAACAATGGGGAATTTACTATCAATTTGGACACATACAAATAGAGGAGAAGAAATAATTACTGGTTGGCATAATCATATAATTGTTCACGAACAAGCAGGACTTGCTCAAATATGCCAAGTAATGCCAAGAACCATTTGTCATGATAATGATTTCATTTATCCTGAAGATATTGAAAAAAGTATAAGACCAAATGATATTCATGAACCTAAAACTACTTTACTTGAAATTGAAAATGCTTTATCAAATGGATTAGTTGTTCCATTAGATATTATGGAAGCTAACTATAAAATGGCAAAGAAGTATAAACTAAACGTCCATCTTGATGGTGCAAGAATATTTAATGCTGCTGAGTCACTTAAGTGTGATGTTAAAGACATCGCACAATATGCTGATAGTGTAATGTTTTGTTTATCAAAAGGATTATGTGCTCCTTATGGTTCTATGATTGTTGGAACAAGGGAATTTATAGAGAAAGCAAGACGTCATCGCAAAATGATAGGTGGGGGAACACGCCAAGCAGGTATGATGGCAGCGTGCGGATTAGTGGCTTTAAAGAAAATGACTAAACGTGTAAAAGAAGATCATGCTAATGCTAAATATCTTGCAAAAGAGTTGAGTAAGATTGATGGTGTTCAAATTGATTTAAATAAAGTTCAAATAAGTATGGTTTTCTTTAAATTTGATAAAAAGAAGATTAACTATTCAACGTTTGATAAGCAATGTAGTAAACATTCGATTTTAATGAATCCTGCAACCGATGGGGAATATCGAGTAGTAACACATTATTGGGTAGATAAAAAAGATTGCGATTTACTTGTTAAGTGTATCTTAGCTAGTAAGAAGGTTAAGTAATGATAGATAATATTAAATGGATATTCTTTGATTTAGGTTCTACACTTATTGATGAAACAGATGCATTTAAATCACAAATGAAAGATACAATTAATGGAACTTCAGTATCCTATGATGAGTTTAATAATAAAGTGATTGAATGTATTAAAGATGGCTTACATGGCTATAATGAAGCGGTACAGTTTTATAGTTTAGATTCAAAACCTTGGGTACATGATAAAGAGGTACTTTATCCACAAACAAAACATATTTTAGAAGAATTACGTGAACACTATCACATTGGTATTATAGCTAATCAAAAAGAAGGATTATATGATCGTTTGTTAAAATTGTATATTGCTCCTTATATTGATTTAGTTGTGGGATCTGGTGATGTTGGCATTGCTAAGCCAGATAAGAAAATATTTGAATTAGCATTAGATACAGCAGAGTGTGAACCTTTGAATGCATTAATGATTGGTGATAGTGTGAAAAACGATATACTACCAGCAAAGGAAATGGGGATACATACAGTATTAATTAAACAAGGATTTAATTCACAATATAGTGATTCATCTAATGATGGTGAAGCGGATTATATTATTAAGAATTTAAATCAATTGCTTGAATTGTTGATAAAATAAAAATACGCGATTTGCGTATTTTTTTCTATTCCATTAACATTTTTATGGCAGTTGCTAAACCTTTTGTTTTATTAACACTTAGTGAGCAAATAGCTACACGAATGCCTAGGTTAACTTTAACAGTGTAGATGTGATGATTAATTAATCGTTGATGTATTTCATCTCTTTCTGTATTGTCTTTGCACTTAACAGTTACAAAGAAACCTTCATGATAGGGGTAGACAGGTAAGCTAACTTTTTTAGCTTCATCAAGGAAGACGTCACTTCTTTGCTTTAATAAATCAATGTAGTCTTGTTTTTCTGATAGAAAGCTAAAATAATTATCTGTAGTTACCCAAGTAAAATTATCCATTGCTGCGTTTGGAATATTACTCCAAATAGCACGAGCGTATTTTTCAAAAACGATTTCAACTTCACGTACACCTCCTTCTGTTTTTGATAAAAGCAAGGCTGCACCACAACGTAGTCCATAAGATGTACATGTTTTTGAACAACTAAATGCAACACTGATTAAAACATTGTTTGAAATATTATTAAATGATTCCATTACTTTTCTTGATTGAGGAATGTCATAAGCGTAATCAATGTAAGCAATGTCATCTATAAGTACAACGGGGCCTATTTCTGAACATTCATTCAAGAAAGTAATCACTTCATCCCATTCTTTTCTTGTCATTGAATATCCAGTTGGGTTATGACAAGGATCGTTTATTACAATTAACAATTTCTTTTGTTTATTTAATACTTCGCTACAAACTGATTTAAAAGAAGTTAAATTGAAATGATCTTCTTCAAATAGTGAGTATGTAGTAACTTCAAAATTATTTTGCATTGCCATTAATTTATAACTTCCCCAAGCTATATTAGGAAGAATAACAGTTTCACCAGCATCTAAAATATTTGCGAAAGTCATACTGACAGCACCACTTCCACCAGGGGTTGCAATAACGCGGTGATATAAGTTTAAATTAGCTCCTTGACTTACCCATTGGTAGACTTGTTCACGATATGAGTCATTTCCTACAAAACTTGCGGCATATTTAGCTTTAGTTGTATTTGCAATTTGATTATAGTGATCAAATACACTTTTATATGCAACTAATTCGCCTTTTTCATCAAATAATGAACCGATTGTGGCATTAACTACATTTTCTGCTCCTATTTTTTGAGCATCTGCTTTTGCAAGTTCTGCAACAGCAAAAACAGTATCAACAATTGGAACTAGATCAGCAACTTTTCTTGTAAATGTCATAGGTATTCCTTCTTTCATCTTATGTATAAGTATAGGTTTTATTATGTTTAAAATCAAGAATAGGTGGATAATAAAGTAAGAATAATGTAAACTATTTATTGGATTAGGAGTGAATACTATGAATAATGTTTGGCGTAATGTAGGGTATCCCCTTTGTGTAATGATAATTGGTGGTTTAATCATACGATTTATAAACCCATTTGTATCTAATGACATAATCACAATACTAGTGGCTGCAACGTGTTTTGCCTTTGGTATTAGTTTGCATTTTGGAAAGAGAAGTAATGGATGGATACAAAAATTCGTTGTAGCAATTTTCTTTATCTTTTTTATTTTTTGGGATTTAGGCTACGTTGTGTTACCACAACTTAAATATTTCTTTGATGTAATTGGTATTAATGGTTTCGTAATTCGTTTGTTTTATGTGTTTTGTGGTTGGAGTTTCTTTAAATAAAATTAAATTGATATAACTAAAAAGTCATCTTTCCCTAAATTGAAGGATGACTTTTGTGTTTGGTTAGCAAAATAATATGATATTTTTGTAGATGAATGATTCTATATAAATAGACTAGTTCCAATTCTTACCATGGTTGATCCATGGGTACATGCAATTAGATAATCATCACTCATACCCATGGAACATTCACTAATTATGTCTTTTCCAAAGTATGATTGTAATTCTTTAAAACATTGACTAGCTTCTTGGAATACTTCTGCTATTTTATTAGTATCATCAGTATGGGGACCCATACACATAATACCCTTAACTTGAATATTTGGATATTCTAAACATCTTTTAATAAACGGGATTGCTTCGGTGTAAGATAATCCTGTTTTAGTATCTTCTTTGGCGAAGTTAAATTGTATAAGTATAGGAATGATTCTATTTGATTTTTTGGCTTCATCATTTATAACTTGTACTAAATTTATACTTTCTACCGATTGTATCATACTTAAATATGGAAGAACTAATTTAACTTTGTTTCGTTGTAAATGACCAATGAAATGCCATTGTATATCACTTGGAAGTGAGGTGGCTTTAGCTATTAATTCCTCTGCTCTATTTTCACCAAAGTATCTTTCGTTTAAATTATAGTATTTCATTATTTCGTCATTGTTCCTTTTCTTAGTAACAATGATTAGTTTTTGAACTGTTAGATTTTGTTTTATCTCTTCGTATATTGTCATATGTATCACCCACCAAATTGTAACATGATTGTGTTATAATTCATATGGCAGGTGATTGAAATGAAGTGTGATTTACATTGTCATACTATTTATAGTTTCGATAGTACGCAAAGTGTTGATGATGTTATAAATCGAGCTAAGAATGCTGGAATAAGCGTATTAGCGATTTGTGATCACAATACTTGTGAGGGATCGATTGAAGCATCTAAACAAAGTGATGTTGAAATAATACCAGCAGTAGAAATAGACTGTTTTTGCGAGGATACGATTATTCATGTTACAGCTTATGGAATGGATGTAGAAAATCAGTATTTTAAAGATTTAAAAACAAAGTATATTAAAGAGTTAGAAAATGCGGGAAGTATCCGTAAAAAATTAATTGAAGAAAAATATGGATGTAAGCTAGATGATGAGAAAATTAAAGCATATACTCATTTTGGGTATCCATACACAAATGTGGAAATAGAAAAAGTATTATTTGAGGATTGTAATCATCCTGCTTTAGAAATATATAAAACAGGAGAAAAAAGTTCAAATCCATTAGCGAATTTTTATTGGGAACATTTAGCTATTGGTAAATGGGGTTATGTTGAAATGAAGTTACCAGATTATAAAGAGGTAATTAAACAAATACATGATTTGAATGGTATATGTATATGTGCACATCCGAAAATTACAATTGCTAGAAATGAGAAACTCATTCAATTGTTGATTGATGAGGGGATTGATGGTTTTGAGGCATATTGTTCATATCATGATAAAGATGATGCGGCATTTTATGAAGACTTATGTAAGTGTAATAATTTATGTATGACTGTTGGTAGTGATTTTCATGGATTAACAAAGCCTAATATTGAATTAGGTGATACGGGTTATCAGGGTGATTGTAGCCAAATTATTATGGACTTGAAAAGAAGAATTAAAGAAATGCAATCATAAATTGTGTATAATAAAATAGAGGTGATAGAATGAAAAATAAAAAAATGGAAAAAGAAATTGTTGCGCTTGTTTTAACAATTATTTTTTGTGTAATCGCCGTAGCAACAGTATTGTTAATACTTATTAATACATTTAATGAAAAACAAAAAGAGGTTGAAATAGAAGAGAATAAACCGCCAGTAGTTTATAACTATAACGCAAGTATATTCTTTGGTGGCAAAGTAGACGCTAGCGATGATTTAATTGCAGAGTATACGATTAATGGAAAAGAAGATTATTATGGGTTACTAGAAAATATAGAACCAGCAATTACTAATAATGATATTGCGTTATTTCAATTAGATGATGTTGTGGTAGATACTTACACAGAGAATGGTGTACCAAAAAGATTTGCAGATCAATTTACTAACATTGGTTTCTCGATGGTATCGCTAGCGAGTCAAGGACAACTAGAACTTGGAGAAAATGCACTTCAAACATCGCATACCTATTGGAATGAACAATCTCTTTATACTGCAGGTAGTAAGGTGAGTGGTGACACTACAACAGAAATTTACGAAAAAAATGGTATTACATTTGGGCTATTGGGTTATACAATGCCAGATAATGTAAAGGAATACACAATTACAAACCCAGGTATTCTTGATGTTTATTCTGATGAATTAGTAACTACTGAGATTCAATCACTACGTAATCAAGTTGATGTAATAATTGTTTATCTTGATTGGAATGATATTGATTCATTTGAAGTATCAAATGAACAACATCGTATTGCAAAGTTATTAGCGGATTCTGGTGCTGATATTATATTGGGTACTAATACAGGTAGCATTCAACCCGTAGAATGGATTGGAAGTACAATTATTTATTATTCATTAGGAAACTTAGTAACTGATGATACAGATTTAGATGACCGTATTGGAATGATTGGCAGTATATACATACAAAAGACAGTAATTGATGGTAAGACAACAATTGAAAAAAGCCAACCTAAAGCTGACTTAGTATATATGAGCGATCATCCATCGAAAGTAATGATGTTAGAAGAGGTAGCTGATTTAGAAAATAAAAATGAACTATACGAGGAGTATAGTTCAGTAATTAAAATGCTAGATGATTCTATTCGTCTGGGTGGAATTAAATAAGTGGAATTTTATTAGAATCTTGTTTGGGTACAAGATTCTTTTTTTGTAGTAGTGGTAAAATTAGTTTAAAGACAATTACTAATAGAATTACTTCTATTGGGAATAGGATTGTATTTTTAATGAAACTAGCAGTTACATAAAACATGAATCCTTTAGAGTAAAGCATACTACTCCACAATGATCCTAATAAAACATTACAGAAGTAGGTTACAATAAATTTAGATGCAAACAGTTTTGCGATTGTAATACGTGTATCGTATAAGAAAACAGCGTAAATAAAGCAATTAAGCATTGCACTTAGTATATAGCCTGGGAAGAATGCACCAAATGGAAAAAGCATAAACCCTATAATATCGGTAATAAATCCACTTGCAAGAGCTGGAATTGGTCCAATGATGCAAGACTCTACAGCGATGACTAAGAAGGTAAATGAGATTCGAAGGTTTTCACCCACTGGAATGAATAAACTGGCCATATCTACCTTGATAACAATGAAGATAGCCATAATGGCAAGATAACGAACATTATTTAGATTTGCTACTGATTTTTTGAACATAAAAAGTCCCCTTTCCTCCACAAAGTGTGATTTAGAAGACTTCAGTTCACAAATGTGGGACGTTAGATGTATCGCAAGTTTCCTTTTCGTCTAATGCTTCCCAAGCATTAGCACTTAACGCACATCTAAGTTATTGTATTAAGGATATAAAGTTGTGGGGTATTTGTCAAGGACTTTGTCTTTATAAACAGCGCAAAATAAGGTAAACTATACAGGGTAAGGTGAGAATTATGGAAATTATTGTAACGGTTGGAAAATTAGAAGAAATAAACATGTTAAAAGAAGCGGGTGCAACTACCTTGATTTTTTGTGATGAATTTCATGGGACAAGAGCACCAGGAAAGTTTTCAAAGGATGAGTTAATATTAGCTTTTGAGAAATCACGTTCATGTGGTTTAAAAACAGCGGTATTTATGAATCGTATTTATACGGATGTGGAGTTGGAATTAGCTAACGAATATTTATTATTTTTAAAAGAGAATAAAGTGGATTTTATCTACTATAATGATCCAGCTATATTTATGTTAGCTAGTTCTTTAGATATGGTTAAGTACTTGGTATATGAACCAGATACATTAATGACAAATTCTAGAGATATGCAATTTATTCTAGATCAAGGAGTACATCATGCGGTATTATCAACTGAAATCACATTGGATGAAATGAAAATGATGATTGAAAATGTTAAAGGTAATACAGAGGCGATTTTATTTGGGTATCTAAATATGTCTTATTCTAAAAGACATTTAATTCAAAACTATTGTGATGAAATAGGAATAAAGAATTCATGCCTTAATAAAATGGATTGTATACTTGTGGAATCTACACGGGATGGACGTATGCCTATCTTAGAAGATGAGCAAGGTACTCATATTTATACTGATTATGTGTTAGATGCATTTGAAGAAGCTAATATTCTTAAAGATTGTGGCTTAAATGCAATTCGAGTAGATAGTATATTTTTAGATATTGATGTCGTGGTTGATGCTTGTAAGATATTGAGTGGTAAAAGTAAGTTAATACGGGAAGAATTTGAACTAAAATATGATATGTATCCTTTTAGTAAGGGTTACATGTATCAAAAGACTAATTTAGTAAAGTAGGTGGCGTATGAATAAAAATATAGAATTACTTGCACCAGCAGGCGATTTAGAGCGTGCTAAAACAGCAATCCGTTTTGGAGCTAATGCAGTTTATCTTGGTGGTAAACGTTTTTCATTACGTTCAAGAGCGTCTAATTTTGAGATAAAAGATATAAAGGAAGCGTGTGATTATGCTAGAGAATATGGTGCTCATATTCATGTAACTATTAATATGATTCCTCATGATGAGGATTTTGATGGTTTAGAAGAGTATGTAAAAGAATTGGAAAGTGCTGGGGTTACAGCAGTTATTGTGGCAAGTCCCACAATAATTCAAACTGTTAAAAAAGTAGCACCAAAACTTGAGGTGCATTTAAGTACTCAAATGTCGACTACTAACCTTCAAGCAATTGAATATTATAAGCGTTTAGGAGTAGATCGAATTGTATTTGCGAGGGAATGTAATCTAGATGAAGTAAAGTATATTTCAACAAATTCATCTATTCCAACAGAGGCATTTATCCATGGTGGGATGTGTGTTAATTATTCTGGACGTTGTACATTAAGTAATGCAATGACACTTAGGGATGCGAATCGTGGGGGTTGTGCACAATCGTGTCGATGGAAATATCATTTATATCAAGGCAATCAAGAACTAAGTATAGAAGACTGTTTATTTTCGATGAGTTCTAAGGATTTAATGGCGGTCGAGTTCATGTATGATTTAATGGATGCCAATGTAGCTTCATTAAAGATAGAGGGTAGAATGAAGTCAGCATATTATATAGCGAGTGTTGTTCATACTTATCGCATGGCTATTGATGAAATTGCTAAAACAGAAAAGCCATTAAGTGCTGAGAGAATCATGTATTATACAAAAGAATTAGCCAAAGCTGAAAACAGACCAACTTCAATAGGTTTCTATCGTGGATTGCCTACAGCAAAAGCACATTTATATGGAGTAAATGGAGCTGGTGTAACGCATGATTTTGTTGGCGTTGTATTAGGTTATAACAAGGATACAGGTGTCGCAAAAGTTCAAGTAAGAAATGTATTTAATATTGGTAGCAATTTGGAAGTATTTGGGCCTCATATTCACAATGAACCATTTGTGATAGATTCTATCGTTAATAGCGATGGTGATTTAATTGAAGTTGCAAATCAGCCTATGTCGGTAGTTGATGTTAAGATTCCATTTGTTGTTGAAGCGCAGGACCTAATTAGGAGAAGATAAGATGATAATAGAAGGCTCATTGAGTGTAAAAGCAGTATTACTTGCTAAAAATAGAATAATAGAAAAGATTATCATTGATGATAAAAAGAAAGATAAAGATATTGGATTTATTATAGCAAAAGCACATGAATATAATGTCGTAGTTGAACGTTTAGATCGGGATAAGATAGATGAACTTGCAAGTGGTAAAACCCATGGAGGTGTACTAGCAATAGCACAAGCTAGAAATTATCAAACATTAGATAATTGTCTAGAAGGTAATCCATTTATTTGTGTGTTAGAAGGGGTAGAAGATCCCTTTAACTTGGGATATGCCCTTAGAACATTATATAGTGCTGGTTGCACAGGTGTTTTATTGCCTAATAGGGATTGGTCTCATAGTGAAACAACTATTCTGAAGTCAAGTGCGGGTGCAAGCGAATATATCCCATTAATATTAAGCGATGATTTAGCAACCGATATTCAAGCATGTAAAGATAGGTTTGGCTGTAAGGCATTTGCGGCAATGCGTAAAGATGCCTTGACTTACTTTGAACACTCTTATAAAGAACCTATTTTAATTGCAATTGGCGGTGAAATGAGGGGTTTGAGTAAGCGTGTTTTAGAAATTGTTGAGCATAATATATATATTCCATATGCAAATGATTTTAGGAATGCTTTGAATGCTTCAAGCGCTGTAGCAGCAATTAGTTTTGAAATTGTTAGACAAAGAAATTACAGTAGTTCTAACGATTAGGTCGTGATATAATATACCGAAATGGAGGATATCTTATGAAAGAAGCTTTTTATTTAAAAAACAATCTTGCAATCGTAAACTATACAACTAAGTATTGTAAATCAGGTAGTGAATTAATCTCATCAGAAGGATTTGATCAATTCTTAAATGCTTATTTACAGTTCTTAATGAAAGATAATCAGGACTTATATTTGTGGTTAACTAACAATGCCTCAGAAGAAGAAGTTAAAACTGAATTAATTCGATTAGCTAAAATATTATTAGTGTTAAGTATTGATGAAATAAATCATCCAGCTCTTAATCATCCAGCACGTTTACTAGAAGTTATTGAATCTATGTATCAATTTTGGCGTAGAATGCAACGTATTTCTATTGTTTATTCTAAACATGATGAAGGGTTACAATTAGCAAACTTTATTGATGCAGATAACTCATTTAATAGTTTAGTATTGAGTGTGTATCGTAGAGTTCAACAAAAAGTACAAGGTTCTAATAACCGTGTGTTCCGTCAATTACAAGCGGGTACTAATGCTAGTATGATGTTATGTACATGTGAATGGAATATGCCGGATACTTATAAAGAACTAGCTAAAACACCATTTGTTCATACATTGATGTTAAGAACACCGTTAATTATTCATCCTAAATCTAATAAACGTACAGGTACATTTACTGAGGTATTTGATAATCCTATACAAGACTTCAAAGACAACAATGAAGACTGGGTATGTTTCCCATGTAAAGTTGGATCTTTATTGACATTTATTTATTTCCATCGTGATTTCTCTGCAAGTGCTATTTCACTAGCAAACTTGTTTGAACTTGCTTCGCAAGAAGAATGTATTGGTAAAAAACCAGATTGTATTATGATTTTTGGTAATGAAGATGGTAAACAAGATACAACATTCTATCATGATAAAGAAAATGGTATTTGGGTAGGTAAAGTATCATATGAAGAAAAGATTGAATACTTTGGATATCTTAAGAAAATGGCATTAACTCTACATAACTTAGCAATGATTGAAAAAGATTGGTTACCAATCCATGGTGCTATGATCAATCTACATCTTAAAGATGGTACTAAAAAAGGTATTATGTTTATGGGAGATTCAGGAGCTGGTAAATCAGAAACTATTGAAGCATTAACTACTTTAGCTAAACAAGAAATTGACTATCAAGAAGTAGTATTTGATGATATGGGTACACTACATATAGATAGAGATGGAAAGATTGTTGCGCAAGGAACTGAAATTGGAGCGTTTGTAAGACTAGATGATTTGGATCGTGGTTCGGCATATAAAGATATGGACCGTTCGATTTTCTTTAATCCAGAAAGTTCAAATTCAAGAGTTGTAATTCCTGCAGCGCCTTATAGTGTAGTAACAACGAATCAAACTGTTGATGTATTTATGTATGCAAATAACTATACTGACAATAGAGGTTTAAGAATTGTTGATAATCAAGAAGAAGCTAAACAAATATTTGTAGAAGGTAAACGTTTTGCATTAGGAACTACTCAAGAAAAAGGTTTATCTACAACTTTCTTTGCAAATCCATTTGGACCAATGCAAAAGCAAGAACAATGCATGGTTCTAATTGATAAGATGTTTGATGAATTATATAAACAAAATATTCAAGTTGGTGAAATTTATACTTGTTTAGGTCTACCTGATAAAGGTGATCATGGTATTGATGAAGCAGCAAAAGCATTGCTAAAACTTGTAAAGCAAACTAAATAACATGAAGTCCTCGTAAAGAGGGCTTTTTTGTTGGATAGTCTATATACAAACAAAATAAACAATTGTTTGTATATATTTGTTATATGAGATAATATGTTTATATAAATAGGAGATAAAGTGCATGAGAATATCAGATGCGACAATCGATGAAATTCAAAAAGGATATGTTCAAAAAGATGATTTTTATCAATGCTTATTTTGTGATGAGAAGTTTGAATGTGGAAAAATATATCAAATCAATGATGAGTGCTTTGATGCCTATGGTGCAATGAAAAGGCATATTAAAGATAAACATGGCTCTTCTTGCGATTGCCTATTCAGTCAAAATGCATTAACGTTTGGATTATCTGAAGGCCAAATGAAAGTGTTAAAGGGTATATGGCTTGGAAAAGATGATAAGGAAATTGCCACAGAATTAAAAATATCACCATCTACTGTTCGTAACTATAAATTTAAGTTTAGAGAAAAGTATCGTCAAGCGAAAGTGTTTATGGCATTATTTGATGAGATACAAACTAAAATTGAAAATCCAGTACAACAAGAATACCCAGTAATTCATGATTCTTCAACAATGATTGATGATCGCTACAATACTACGGATGAAGAGTGTAAAATAATTAAGGAAACATATTTTAATACTGATGGAACACTAAAGAGTTTACCAAGTAAACAAAAAAAGAAATTAGTTTTACTTCAAGAGATATCTAAACAATTTACTAGTGGCAAAGATTATAGTGAAAAAGAAGTAAATGAAATACTTAAGAAAATATTTGATGACTTTGTAACATTACGCAGAGATTTAATTGAATATGGATTTTTGGTTAGATCAAATGATGGTAAAATATATAGAATAAAAACAAAGAAAGTAATATAAAGGGGATTTAAACATGATAATTCAATCTGTTCAAAATGATAGAGTAAAACAATGGGTAAAACTACATCAAAAAAGAGGTAGAGATGAAGCGCAACAATTTTTAATTGAGGGTGAACATCTAATACAAGAAGCATTAAAAGAAAATTGTGTAGACTGCCTGTTGATTGAAGAGGGATGTGCATCGCCATTTGATTTTAAAGAAACGATAGAATGTTCAAAAAATGTTCTTGATAAAATTAGTCAAAATGTTTCTGGTTCAAAATATATTGCGGTATGTCATTTTATTAAAGCAGAACCAATTGAAACAAAACGTGTAATTGTTTTAGATGGGATACAAGATCCAGGTAACTTAGGTACAATAATACGTACTGCTTATTCATTTAATTTTGATTGTGTTTATTGTTCGATGGATTGTGTAGATTTATATAATGATAAAACCATTCGATCAACGCAAGGAGCATTTTTTCATATTCCAGTAATTAGAAAAGATATAATCGCTTGTTGCGATGATTTAAAGAAAGATGAATTTAAAATATTTGGGACATCATTGGATAACGCAATACCATTCTCTGATGCCGAATTATTTGATAGAGTAGCATTGGTGTTTGGAAATGAAGGACAAGGAATTAGTTCAAGTGTATTAGCTAAAACTGATAAGAATTTTAAAATAGAAATTAATGAATTTGATTCATTAAATGTCGCTATTGCTGCGGGCATTTGTATGTATCGCTATAGAAAGTAAGGGTAAAAAATGGCAACGTCAATAGATTTTATTGAGTATGTATGTGATCAAATACGTGGAACAGGGGATATTAGATATAAAAAAATGTTTGGTGAATATATGGTATATGTAAACAACAAACCAGTTTTACTTGTATGTGACAATACAGTATATGTTAAAAAACATGATTGTTTGGCTAATGTTATGAGTGATGCATCAGTGGGTATTCCTTATAATGGTGCTAAGGAGCAATATATTTTAAATATCGATAATGGCGATTTTAGTAGAGAAATTATAGATATCATCGTACCAATTACACCATTACCAAAACCAAAAGTAAGGAAAGTAAAATAGAAAGAGGTGAGCATATGGAGAAAAGAGGCTATCATAATCTAATAAAAAACAAGTCATACGTGATTTATATGCTTGCAAATATTATTAATCGATTTGGAGATGCAATAGATAGCATTGCATTTACGTGGATTGTGTACGCTATTACAGGGAATGCATTTTGGTCTGCGTTAATATTTGGAATTAACAGATTGCCTACTATTTTCTTGCAACCATTTTTTGGGGTTTTAGCTGATAAGGTAAATAAGAAACTATTAGTAATAGCTACTGATTGTATTCGTGGTGTTTGTGTTTTGTATATTGCCTTAGGAGTTATGGGTAGTTGGTTAACAGAATGGCACTTACTATTTGTGACATTAATTATCTCGACAGCAGAAGCATTTAGGATGCCTGCATCATCAACAATGATTCCGCAACTACTAGATATAGAAGATTATGATTATGGAATATCGTTGAATCATGGATTAAGTAGTACGGTAGAATTAATTGGTATTGGTAGCGCAGGAGTTATCATAGGTTTATTTGGTGTTGAAAATGCAATTTTAGTTGATATGGCCACTTTCTTTATTTGCGCTTTTCTAATAATGTTTATAAAGCTTAAACCAATTGAAAAACAAGAAAAAGCAAATGAATCATATTTTACACAGCTTACAAATGGTTTCAAGTTTTTAAAAGGTAGTCCAATCATTTTATACTTTATGACCATATCTCTATTACTGAATGCTTTGACTTCACCTTATAACTCATTACAAGCCCCACTTGTAAGTGAAATACTTAAATCAAATGAAATTATGTTGTCGGTACTTGGAGGAAGTTTATCATTGGGTGGTATTGTTGGGTCATTGATATATCCTAAGGTTAGGCAAAAAGTATCAAGTCACGAGTTTATTATTCAAGCAGGATATTCGCTTATATTAATATATTTATATCCGTTATTAATTGGTAATTTTATTACTATAGAATGGATGAAATACATATTAATATTTGTGGGAGGTGTAATCGCAGGGTTACAAATAGGTCTTGTTAACACTTATATTGGTGTAACAATGATGAAGATTATTAAGAAAGAATATTTGGGAAGAGTAAATGCAATCATAAATGCATCTGCAGTAGCGGCAATGCCTATATCAGCATTTATTACGAGCATCTTAGTGTTATATATTTCTACTCAAGCAATCTTTATAATTTCAATTCTACTAGGAGTACTAGTACTGGTTACGGTGTGTAGTAAAAAATTCTTTAATAAGATGGTAAATGAAAATAAATTAGATGAAACTTAACAAGAAATTGTTAAGTTTTTTTTAGGACTTAATGCTCTTTTTGCGTATCAATAAATGAGCCATTCTAGAAAGGAGTACAGAAATGAAAGAGATACTACAAGAGTACGGAGGATTTATTTTATCAATTGTATTAATAGGAGCATTAATCCTAAATCTAAAAAGTGGTTTTGTTGGAAAAATTAATGAAAATATAACAACACAATTAGATAAAATCGCAACAATCGGTGAGTAAGGGGTGAAACTTTATGGGTGGAGCTATTAAGATATACGGAATTATTATCTTTGGAAGTATAGTGCTGTTTCTATTGGTTAATTTTAACAATAGAATATTTTTAGAAGATGATATTTTTGAAAGTACACGATCAACACAAATTTCTGTAATTCAAGATAGTTTAAATCTTGGTGAATTATTTGTGGATCATAATTACTCTATACATACGCAAGAAGCGATGAGTAATTGGATAAAACAATTTGATGAAAACAGAAATAATAAATTGCATTATGTAATTGATTTTGTAGGTATTCATGAAACTCCACCAGCAATTGCAGTAAGAGTTCGAGGCTATTCATCGCTTAATTTAAGCGATGAGAGTCTTGAACTAGATTATACAAATCTAGTTTTAATTGAAGAAAGAGGACATCAATGAAAAAGAAAAATGAAAAGAATTATATTCATCGACATAAATTATTGGTAAGTTTATTACTAACAATTGTCTTGGGGATATTATGTATGGCATCTTACCAACAAACAATTAATGATGTAAGTGAACTGGTTCTTATTCCTGTATCTTCAAAAGCTTTGGGATCTCGAACGATTATTACGGAAGATGATATTCAAATGATAGAAGTACCTAAATGTGTTACGTTTGATAATGTTATTTTGGATAAAACAGAACTTATAGGAAAATATGTACAACCATATCAATCTATTGCACAAAATTCATTGTTTTATAGTGAATTAATTGCGGATAGAGAAAATATGAATGATGCTAATTTGTTTTCGTTGCAAGAAGGTGAAGTAGCGATTTCTATTGATGTAGATATGAAGACATCTTATGCAAATTCAATTTTAGTTGGACATATGATTGATTTATATTTTTTAGGTAAAGTGAATATGAATCAGTCAACTTCAACACAAGCCATTGTTCATGGTGAGATAGTAAAAAATGCTAGAGTAATTGCAGTTAAGGATAAAGATGGTAATTCAATTGAAAGTGATACTGCAACAGAATCTAATGTTTTAGTTGTAGCACTTACAAAAGAAGATGCACATTTAGTTGGCGTTGCTAAAGCGATGGGAACAGTTACGCCAGTAATTTCTTATGACAATATAAGTCAAAAAGAGGGCAGTGATTACTTTGATTTATACAAGATTAAAAATATTATTCTAGGAAATTCTTTAGATGTAACGCTAATTCCATTAAATGAGGAGGAGCAAAATGAATAATCGTTGTTTTGATGAAGTTGATTTTGGATGCCTTCAAAAATTATTGGAAGAAGATGAAGTTACCGATGTGGCATGTAAGAATGGTAATGAAGTGTGGGTAACATCAAATTCTAAAGGGCATTATCGAACACCTCTAATGATTCAAGAAACAGAAGTAGAAAGAATAGCAAACCAAATAGCTAATAAAATGCAAAAAGAATTCAACCCTGCTAATCCAAGTTTAGAAGGTGATATTCAAAAGAATGATAATGACTATCGAGTAGGGTGTGTTCATTCACATCTTTCATTGGAAGGTACAACACTTGTAATACGTAAGGTAAGAAAAAAGTCATTTCTAACTTATGAGAAATTAGTAAATGACGGAACAATTAGTAAGAAAGGATTAGACTTATTAATACTAGCTGTTAAAGGAAAAGCAAATATTTTAGTTATAGGTGAGACAGGATCAGGAAAGACGGAGTTACTTAAATTTTTTATTCCATTTATTCCTAAAAATGAGGTAATCGTGACAATCGAAGATTCTATGGAATTTAATGTTAAAAGCATTGCTCCATATTTATCATGTACAGCATTTAGGATAAGACCTAATTTTTCATACTCTACAATAATTTCTATGGCATTACGGTTAAATGTACAAAGAATATTATTGCAAGAAGCAAGAGGTGACGAAGTAAGAGATTTAATTGATGCCATATCTACAGGACATACTGTAATGACTACGATGCACGCTAAATCGGCTGATAACGTACCATCAAGAATATGTCAAATGATTAAAAATGATACTGAATCATATGATTCTTTAAAGAAAAGAGTATATGCCTTATTTGATTTGGTTATTCATATGGAAAAAATAGAAACTAAAAATGGAATAGTTAGAAAAGTAAAAGCGATTCATGAATTTTGTTATGAAGCTATGCAAGATAAATGTCATTTAGTGGAAATATATGGTAATGATAAGTTGAAAAATCCATTATCAATTGAATTATCAAATCAAATTAGAAAATGTGTTGAGGAGTTAAGATGAAGATAGTATTTATTGTTTATTGGATATCTTTATACTTAATCAATAATGAAATTCAACATGATAAGGTAAAAAATACCCTGGAAATAGAATTAATAAATAAGATTAATTCTTTTACATATATTGGCATTAATAATAAATTAAAAGATTTAGGACTTGAATATACATTGGTTAATTATGGAAAACATGCGTTGTTACTAGTAATTTGCTTGGGATTTATTTGTTATATGACAATAAAACGACTAGATGTAACGTTATTGATTACTACGGTATATACGATTTGTTTACCTTATTTAATCTATTTTCAAAAACTACAAAAATATAAAGAAAAGCTTTTATCAAATATATTTATATACTCTGAATCTTTGTTAATGTATTTAAGAGAAGATAAAACTGTCGTTGATATATTAAGAGATGTTGAGGATAGTGTAGATAATCCTTTAAAAAATGACTTAATAGAAGTTAATAACTATATAAACAAGACAACTGATATAGTAAATGGATTGAAAATTATGGAAGATAAATATAATTATTCTATTGTTATAAATGCTCATATAATTCTTAAGCACAAAGTAATAGAGGGTATTGTTAATAACGATTTAATTGACTATCTTTATACGAATATAGAGAATTATGAATTAAGTTTTCAAGAATGTTTAGCAAAAAGAAAATCGAATAATTTTTTGTTTTATTTAATTATTGTTTTAAATGCTTTTGGTGTTTTAAGTTTAACTAATTTTATAAATGTTCAGAGTAATCAACAATCGATGACTATGATATTAGTGCTTATTCTTTTTTATATATTAAATTTATGCACTATTTTATTTTATGAGAAATGGTGCTTTAAATCACTATCAATAGAATGAGAGGTATTATTATGTTTTATCCATGTTTTATATTATTTTGGGTATGTTTAATTTATATTTGGATTTTTGATAAAGAACGATTTAATAAAGATTATTCAGCGCTTTTAAACTTTTTTGTGGAACCTGATTATTCATTTTATCTAGAACATTTGGATAAAGATATAAAAAAAGAAATTCATAAAAGAATTAAGTTAACGATTGTATTCTTTAGTTTACTTACATTTTTATTTATTGATAAACTATCAATTAAGTTATTGCTTGTTAATATATTGATTTCTATTATGGTGTACAAGTTACAATATGTATTGTGTAAGAAAAAATATGAGAAAACATTAATGGAAGCTGATAGTAGGTTTCCATATTACTTAAATAATCTATGCATTTTAATACAAAGTAATGCTGTTCCTATTGCATTGCTTAAATCATTAGATAGTGCTCCTGAAATCTTTAAAAAAGATATTGAAGAGCTGGTACAAGATTTACACATTGGTGATAAAAAGGGATTGGTACCATATTTGGATTTTTATTGCAAATTTCCTCAAGTCAAAGATTTAAATAGAGTAGTGAAGACTTTATATAATATATCAATTGCATCTTCGCAAAAAAATAAAATGATTTTGTCTTTAACTAAGTTAACAAATGAAAAAGTAAATCATGCAAGGCAAGATAAATTTGATAAAGTACTGGATACACAAGCGTTAATTCCTTGGATCAGTTTCATTTGGGTAGGAATTGTTTTAATTACTTCGTTCAGTGCAATAAATATAGGAGATATCTTATCATGAAGGCGAGTGTTCAAATGTATGGGATTATTGTTACATTTGCAGTATTCATCTTTTTATTTCCTCAATTAATGGGTATTGCGGTACTATATCGCCAATGTAATTCGCTAGCTTCGTATTTGATTGAAATTATTGAAGTACATGAAGGTATTAATGCTGATAATGGTGCAAGTAAAATGATAAGTGATACATTAGAAAAGTATCCTAGTGTAGTTTGTAAAACTGAGAAAGCAGTTATGGATGATTTTTTTGTATACAATGTTCAATGTAGTAAAGAAGTAAAGATATCTATAGTAAATATTCCAGTAGAAATACGTGCATCTAAAAAGACAAGGAGGGTTATTTATTAAAAGACTATGTGTTATTTTTCTGTTGTTAGTAAGTATACCTATTGTTTTAAAAGTTGATGCAACATCAAGTTGTGTAGAAATTACATACTATGCTAAAAAAGAATGGGTAGATTACTTTGATTTCATAGATACAGAGTTTAATGTAGATGATAAAATAATCGTTAATTCTAAAGCGGTATCGTTTAAAAGAAATGTATTTGGTACTTTAGCATTTCCTCAAACAGTACATCATGCATCGTTTGATGGAACAAGTAGTTTTACAACGACGGTAGATAAAAATATAAAAGATCCCAATTTTTTTCACCTTGAATTTGGTAAATCAATTAGAATAGGTAAGATAAAATTTAAAATAGAAGCTAAAAATAAAATAACAGGTGAGAATGTAAACAAAAAAGTATATATTAATGGACAACCTAAATACGATGATAGTGGAACAGTAATCTTGAATGGATATCCTATATATGAAAGTGATGATAACGATTTTATAACGATTGATTTGAAATACCAAGATGTTACAGATATCGAAATATTGTTTGATCAAAATGATGAAAATGAGTATACTTTACATTATTTTCAAATTATTGATTACAAGGTGTATGAAACTGTTGGGTGGACAAGGGATGTAATCGATGGTGTTGAAACAAGAACAATCATTGGGTGTAGTGGCGATGGCAAATATGAAAGTGATGGTACTAAGATATGGGTTAAGGAAGCAACTACTTTGTTTAGTCCATCAGTTTCATTGGTTAGTGACTATGTACCAATTCTTGAAGAACAGGCGACTGAGTATGACTGGGGAAGAGGTACGAATATATCGCCGTATGCTATTCCTACCATAATCAAGAATATGGGTGGTAATGCTACATATATTAGAGGTTTTACTAAGTTGGGTATAGTGCCATATATTACCTATGAATCCTTTGGAAGAGGATTAAAAGCGTTTCCTTATATCATGATTGATGATAAAAGAGGTGTTCAATATGTAGCATCTGCGAATTATTGGTCTCCCAATATAGAAGCTGGTTATTTGAAGGTTAGTTCTAATAATAGAGATTGGTGTTACCACGTAATTGGAAGCTATACAACACCCTGTTACAAGCATGTAGGACATTCTGCGAATACAAGGTGGAATAGTTATGATGTTAATATTCGAACATATACAAATTTAACTGATCCTAAATTTAGAGTATTGAGTAAAACTGAATATTATTTAGTTAATGAAGATACAAAAGAAGAAACATTTTTAAAAGAAGGTATTGATGAGGTGCAAACCTTTGCGTTTACAAATACAGGGCGTTGGAGAATCAAAGCGTTACTATATGATCTTGCGAATAATGTTGGTACTAAGATATCGAATTTATTTCTAATTGATAAAGAAAAACCAAATGCATCATTTAGTATCAAAGAAAACGAAGGGAAACCAACGGAGGTAACTATTGCGCCTAGTGACAAACATTCAGGAGTTAAAAGGTGGAAAATAGAATTATCAACTGATGCTGGAGTAACCTTTAATAAATATAGTGATTGGTTAACACAAGACAGTGAGAAACTCTTATTAAATTCTGGTGAGTATCAAATTAAAGTAGATGTAGAAGATAATGCTGGTAATATAAATACGATAACTTCAAATGTGATCTCAGTTCAATTATCAAAAGCAGTTATTAATTCAGTTATTGTTCCTAGTTATGATTTAAATGTGAACACACCGATATATATGGTTATTGAGTGTATAGGATGTGAAACAGCAAATAAGGAGATTGGAATATATTACCATTCAAAGCTTTTATCTAAACATAAATTAGATAAACAAATTAACAAAATACAAACAAGTTTTAATCCCAATGATATCGGTAGTTTAGAATTATCATTTCAAATACAGAATGAAACAGTTACATTAAAAGTTATGGAAAAAACTAGAGAATTTAAAGAATCTGATAAAGGCTACTTGGAGTTTGATGCTATTGTAGCAAGTGCTATTGATTCAAGTTTATCATCACGAGTGTATAATGAAAAACTTATCTTATCACTTCATCAAGATAAAAAAGAAATTATGAGTGGTGAAGGAATTGATTTAAAAGTAAATACACAATATCAGAATGAATGTAGTGTGATTCAGGACTTTGAGTGTAAGAGTGGAATTATTAATGATATTGGAGAGTTGAATACTCAACTTAATACAGGACAATCAACAATGACCTTTAAAGAAGGAGCTTCATTAGCTAGTAATATTTATTTAGTTGGTAGTGATTATGTTGTGCCAGTAACATTTAATAATAATAGTTTTCTATTACCTCGAGTATATTTAGATAAGAAAACAGGAATAACGTATGTAGATAGTGATGTATCGAGGTTGGATGGGGGTAATAAATGGTATAGTAATCCGCGTGGTGAATGCCAAGAGTATCCAATAGTTGTTAATGGTAATGATATTGGATTCAATCGTTTTGCATATCGTTTGAGTAGTAAATATGCAATTACACATCATTATTATGATGATTTCAGAATTCATTTTTCTGAACCTAAAGATCCATTTAAAAATGGATTACCTAAGAGTTGGGAAGGAAAAGTAAATTGGTTTAATGATTTAGATTTAACTAATCCAATTAAGCAAGTGATTCTTGATAAGAAATAGTCGTTGCAAAAAAGCCGTGAATTTACTATAATAACAAGTGTTAAAGCGTACTAAAGGATTAGTAGTAAGAAACAAATTGCTTAGAGAGAGTGATGAATGGTGAAATTCACTTGCAAGGCGACTTATGAATTCACCTTTATAGTGAGATTAATCATCTCCGGGGTTTCCCGTTATCAAGGATTAAGGTGTATCTCAATTTTTTGAGGTAAATCAGGATGGTACCGCGAGTTAATCGTTCCTGTTATGGGAGCGATTTTTTTTATTTGAAAAAGGAGAAATGATATGGAAAAAGTTCAATTAGTTCAAGAAGAAGCACTTAAGCAAATAGAAACATGTGCAACGATGGAAGAACTACAACAAGTTAAGGTTACTTACTTAGGGAAAAAAGGACCTGTTCAAGAATTAATGGCATTGATGAAAGATTTAAGTGCTGAGGAAAAACCTGCATTTGGACAAGAAGTTAATGTTTGTAAACAAACAATTGCAAAAGCAGTAGATGAAAAGCAACAAATATTAGAAGTAAGTGCATTATCATCAAAACTTGAAAAAGAAAAGATTGATATTACTCTTCCAGGTTATGAGCCTACATTAGGTACATTACACCCGTTAACAATGATTTCCCAAGAAATTGAAGATTTATTTGTTGGGATGGGTTATGACGTATCTGAGGGTCCTGAAGTTGAACTTGATTCATATAACTTTGAACGTGCTAATATTCCAGCTGATCATCCAGCAAGAGATATGCAAGATACATTTTATATTAACGCTGAAGAATTATTGCGTACACATACTACTGCGATACAAACAAGGGAACTTGAAAAAGCTAATGGTAAATTACCGGTAAAAGTAATTTGTCCTGGTAAGGTATATCGTAGAGATGATGATGATGCAACTCACTCTCATCAATTTACTCAATGTGAAGGATTAGTAGTAGGTGAAAATATTACCTTAGCTGATTTGAAGGGCACATTAAAACTTATGGCTGATGCAATGTTTGGAGAAGGAAGAGTTATTCGTTTTAGACCTTCATATTTCCAATTTACAGAACCATCAGTAGAAGTAGATGTAACTTGTCATATTTGTGGTGGTAAAGGATGTTCAGTTTGTAAAGGAACTGGATGGATTGAAATTCTTGGAGCTGGTATGGTACATCCTAATGTACTTGAAATGGCAGGATTTGATAGTAAAAAAAGTAGTGGTTTTGCGTTTGGTGCAGGTATTGAACGTATTGCCATGCTTAAATATGGTGTAGATGATATTCGTAACTTCTATATCAATGATGTGCGTTTCTTAAAAACGTTTAATCGTTTTGATTAATTAGGGGAGGAAAAAGACATGAAAGTAAGTATAAATTGGTTAAAAGAGTATATCTCCCTTGATGGGATTAGTGCAACAGAATTAGCAGATGCACTTACAACGGCAGGACTTGAAATAGAAGGTGTAGATCCAGTTGCACATGGAACAAATTTAGCAATTGGAGAAGTATTAAAATGCGAACCACATCCTGATTCAGATCATTTAAATGTATGTATGGTTGAATATGGAGAAGGACCAACACAAATTGTTTGTGGGGCACCTAATTGTAAAGCGGGTATTAAAGTAATTGTTGCCAAAGTTGGCGCTGAATTACCGGGAATTACTATTAAAGCGGCAAAAGTAAGAGGCCAAGAATCAAATGGGATGTTATGTAGTCTTAGAGAACTTGGTGTTAATGAAAAATATTTAAGAGAAGATCAAATTAATGGTATAGAAATATTGCCGGTAGATGCACCAGTTGGTGATAATGAAGTATTAAAATACTTAGGACTTGATGATATTGTTTTAGATGCATCTCAAACTCCTAACCGTGCTGATTGTATGGCAATGTGGAGTGTCGCAAAAGAAGTGGGAGCAGTTCTACGTAGAGAAACTAAACTTCCTGTTTGTGATAATGTTTCTAACATAGGAAAACCAACAACGTTAGTTGTTAATTCAAAGACTGAAAAATGTCCGCACTTCTTAGGTAAGATTGTTGGTAAAGTTGTTGTTAAAGAATCACCAAAATGGATGCAAGATTATTTGCATGCTGCTGGTGTTCGCGCTATTAATAACGTAGTTGATATTTCAAACTATGTCATGATTGAAACAGGACAACCACTACATTTCTATGATTTAGCTAAGATGCCTCATAAAGAAATTACGGTAGTAGATGATGTCTGCATGAAGTTAACAGCACTAGATGGCGTTGAATATGATGTACAAAAAGGTGATTTATTAATTACTACAGGCAATGAAGCGACAGGTATTGCTGGTATTATGGGTGGTGATGATAGTAAGATTGATGAAACTACAACAGGAATCATCATTGAAGCAGCACACTTTAATCATGTATCTATTCGTAATACAGCGAAACGTTTAGGATTAATGACAGAAGCAGCTTCTAGATATATTAAAGGTTTGGAACCACTTGCACAAAATAAAGCTATGGATCGTGCTGTTCAATTATTAATTGAATATGCCGATGCAAGTGAATTGGAAGAAACGGTGGAAGCTGGTAAAGTATCTTATACACCAATTCAAGTAACTGAAACATTAGAACATTGTAATGAACTATTAGGAACTGAATTTACGATGGATGAAGTGGTAGAGGTGTTAAAATCTTTAGACTTCAGCCCAGTTGTAAAAGGTGATGAATTTACATGTACAGTACCAAGTTATCGTACTGATATCTTGATTCGTGAAGATATTGATGAAGAAATTATTCGCTTAATTGGATATGATAGATTAGAAGAAACACTTCCTTTAATGGAAGCAACTGCGGGTAAATTAACTCATCGCCAATCACTAAGAAGAACTACTAAACAAGTATTATCAGGACTAGGAATTAGAGAAATTATTACATATACGCTTGTTAAGGAACAATTCATAGATAATGCTGTTATGCCATTTGGTGAACATGTGCATCTTGCCTCACCAATGAGTGAAGATCGTAAATATGTACGTAATGGCATTATGGCATCCATGCTTGAATGTTTATCTTATAATCAAGCACGTAAAGCTAAGAATGTTAATTTATTCGAAATTTCAAATGTCTATGAAAAAGGAAAAGTAGAGGAAAGAGTTGGTATTTTATTATCTGATTCTTTACAAGAAAATCGATTACAAAAAATTAATATCACAAGTGATTTCTATGCGTTAAAAGGTATTGTAATGGCATGGTTAGAAAAGCTAGGATTTGCTTCAAATAGAATTTATATTAAAGAAAATACAATTGATACTGTTCATTTCCATCCTTATCGTAGTGCTGCTATTTACCTAGGTAATGACTGCATCGGTGTGCTTGGAGAAGTGCATCCTGCATATGTAAAACAAATGAATGTAAGTCGTTGTGTTTATGGTGAATTTAACTTTGATAAATTAGTAGATACTAAAGGAGCAAAAGTTAAATTCGTACCACTTGAACGTTACCCATCAACTTCACGTGATATTGCGTTGGTTGTTAGTGATGATATTTCAGCACAATCTATTTTAGATGTAATTAATAAAGTTGGTAAAAAATTAGTTCAACGTACTGAAGTTTTTGATGTGTATCAAGGTGAACATATTGAAGATGGCTGTAAATCAATTGCTTTAAACATTGTATACCAAGCATCAGATCATACATTAACAGATGATGAAGTATTACCTTTACATCAAGAAATATTAAAAGAATTAGAAACAAAAGTTAACGCAAAACTTAGAGGTTAATAATAAAACTCCTGCATATGTTAAATATGTAGGAGTTTTCTAACTTTGATAATTAATAAAGTAATCAATGTTCCAATGGATATCCATAGACTTATATTTTGTATAGATGTTGATTTATATTTTAATAAGTAAGTTTCATTCTCGTTTGCATCAAACTGAACAAAAGAATTATCTGCTTGATATGTAGGAACTGCTGAGATGATATTATCATCAGTATCTATTGTGTATACTTGATAACCTAAATAATAAGTAACAGGAAGAATATAGGATTTATTTGGTTCTATATTTTTTATTGTCATAGAATTATATGATCGATTAATTTCACCGTTTACAGATAATTGTGTATCATCTGTAATTACAGATTGTAGTCCTCTAAAATCAGGAGATATAACTGGTAAATAATCTGCCCCAGCTAATTCTACTCGTACATAATGAGCAGAATAGAAAGGATCAATAATGCTACCGTCAAGTAAGCTTTCATAACTCGTTTTAGAATCTATGCCAAAAGTTCTATCTAAAACAGGTAATATATGATAGATACCTTCACAAAGAAGTAAAGTAGATAAGACAATAGTGACTAATGATTTCTTATAGTTAAATTCATAAGGAATTAATGATGCTGGTACAAGTAAACAAATTGTACTAATCATTAGCAATCGCCATGGAAACTGAATTAGTGAGAAAAAAGAGAAATAGTTCCATGGTAATAGTTGCATAGGTAGAAATAATAGAATATATCCGATAAGCAAAGAATGTTTTGTAAAAATATTAATGTTTTTTCTTTTGGTAATATAAAGTAATGGAACAAACATTAAGAAGTATCCGATGTTAAGGATCATTGATAAATCATAAGATGTATCATTTGAACCATAACCAAATATTGTTTGATTAGCAAAGTATTTCCAAAAAGGAATAGTATTTGTATATAAACTTTCAGTAGAAGTATACGAGCCAAGATAGAATTTTTGTGATGCTAATTGTTCAAGCATAGGTAATGTGAAGAATGCAGTTAACAAAAATGTAACAGATGCAGCTTTTACAATATTTAAAATACGTTGTTTATTATCGAGTAAAAACTTGAGTCTAAAAATAATGAAAAATATAAATAAAATACAAGCTAGTACAAAGGTAATGTTATGAGTAAGAGCTAAACCAGTAAAACCAATAACAAGTGTTGACCATTTTGTCTTGTCATCATAGAGTAGATAATAAATGCCTAATAACACAATGGGTAAGAAAATAAAACCCATAATCTCACCAAGTGCACCTCGCACATAAACATCTGTAATACGATAATTATTAAATAAATAGAGGACACCAGCAAGATAAGCAGCGGAATTATTTTTGGATATTTTATATATGGTATTCATGATCAAGTAACAAGATAAAAATGTACTGATAATAATTATAAGTTTGTAGCAACTTGCGAGATTTAAACCTAGGTTATATAAAATAGCGGGGATGATTAGAAATATATCGCAATAGAATAATGGACTAGCATAACCATATCCTAAATTTTTAAGAGGATATATTTTAGCGAACCAATCACCGTGATTGAGTGCTTGCGCTAGGCCTTCAATTCTACTGAGGTGAAATAATGTATCATGTTCCAGTGGTAGAAAATCTCTAATTAAATATGGGAAAGTAAATAGTATTGTGCATAATAAACTAAAGCTCAAGAATAGATAGGTTCTTTTGTTTTTAAAATTCATATCACCCTCCAAAATACCAGCTAGGCAACCATTGAAGAGCGTTTACATATTGTTGCGAAGTAGTAAAACCTGTACATATAGGCATAAAGAGTATAAATAAAATGATTACTAAGGAAACATAAATTAAAATAAGCTTCATATTATTTTTATCTTTTTGAATCAATGCCTTGCATGCATATACAATTGCTAAGATTAGAAAAGGCAATGATGGATAATAGTGATATGAGAATACACAACGAGTAACTAATACCCAAGGAAGCAGTGCAGCAAGATAACATATAACAATTATAAATCCTGTTTTTGATTTGTTTTTATATGTGTCAAACATGGTGTATAACATTGCAAATACACCTACTACACTTATTAATGGATTATTGAAACAACTAATTGTTTTCATATAGCCATCACTTAATTGACCATAGTAATACCATATCGGTCTAATATCAAATAACCATTGGTACCAAACACTTTGATATGGGTGAGTAGCTTCTAAGTTAGCATGATAGTTATACATGCTTTGAATTTGTTTTAAAACATTTGCGATACTCCATGTATCATTTTTCCATACTCTACATGGAATATAATGCAAGAAATAAATAAGTATTGGAACGATAACAAAAAATAAACAACACCATAATATAGTTTTAACAGCACGTGCTTTAAATGCTTTTTTAAATGCAATTGACTGTTGATCGTTTAACGATTTTGCTTTATTGTATTTGATCCAATTAGTAATAAAGTGAGTAAAGAATAAGATTGCTAAAGCGATTGCGGCATAACATCCAGTCCATTTGACAGATATAGCCAGACCCATTGCTATGCCAGATAACGCGAGCCATAATAATTGTTTCTTAAATGAAGTAGATTGATAGTCAGTAAAGAAATATTGAATCATAAAATAAGTCATTAACAAAATAAAGAATATACTAAATGGTTCAAGTGTTCCAATGCGTGATGTAGTAATTAACATAAAATCTGATGCAAATAGGATGGTGCCAATAGTTGATAATATATGATTTTTAAATAGTTTCTTAGTGATTAAATAAAATAATGGAAGAATCATTATTCCAAATAGTGCTCCCATGATCCGCCATCCAAATGGATTCATACCAAATAGCTTAATTCCAATAGCTATAATTGATGTACCCAATAAAGGATGAACAGATGCATACATATCTTGACCGTTAGCTATTTCCCAAGCGTTACGTGGATGATATATTTCATCAAAATACGATGAATCAAAATAAGTGGGTGTTAATGGAACAAGTGTTTGTTCATCAATAATGTTTAATGCACTATTGAGATTATCAGGATTTGATAATGTAATAGGATTTAAAGTAAGAAGTTCATCACTGCCACTTTTTTTAAGTGCAAATTCATTTATGACAGATGTTGAATCATTAAATACAATTGAAATATATCTATAATTCCAATTACCTTTAGCTGTTACCCAACTAAATACACCGCTATGATTATCTAATATAGTGATCGTTTCCCAAGTTTTCTTATCATTGCTTCCAAGGACTTCAGCGTTGTTAAACCAAATTTGGGCACCACTTTCCAATGCGTTGGTATTTCCCTCGCCACCAATGGCGTAAACAGTATCAAACGATGGATTACTATCCATAACCTCAAAGATAACATATTCGTCGCTATCTTGTGCTTGCCAGTTAGTTATAGGCATTTGATTAGAACCCAATTGCCATAATGATATTACTGCATAAATAGCTGTTATTAAAATAATTGAAAAAGCATCACTTTTGATTTTTCTCTTTGTAATTTTAAACAATAGAAAAATCGCAACTGTTATTGCTAAGCAAACAGTTACAATAGATAATAATTCTTGATTACCGAATAAAGATAAGCTTATATTTTTCATTATTTTCACCGTTATTATTATACTTTGTAATTGTCAAAAAGACAAAATAAGTGTAAAAAAGCAAAGTACCTTTGATTTTAATTAGAATTTGAAGTAAAATTATACATGCTTTGAGGTGAAAGATATGAGTAAAATAGGATTAGTATTAGAAGGCGGCGGAATGCGCGGTGCATATACTGCAGGGGCGCTTGCTTGGCTTGTTGACAACAATATTGAATTTGATTATGGCGTTGGAATATCTGCAGGAGCAATTAATCTATGTAGTTATCTTTTAAAGAAAAAAGAATACCTACATGATATAACTGTTGATCATATGTCAGATAAGAAAAATGTAGGTTTAGTTCCGCTATTAAAGGAACATCGCTATGTTGGATATGACTATATGTTTGATGATTTATTAATCAATAAAGTAAAATATGATGTTAAACCAATTAAAGAAAAAAATATGCCTATGGAATTTGGCTTGTATGATATGAATGAAGAGAGAACAGTTTTCTATGGTCCTCAAGATTTAGATGATAACTTAAGAATGTTAAAGGCAGCGTGTTCATTACCAATTGCTGGAAGAATTGTTGATTATAATGGCCATCGTTATTTAGATGGTGGTATATCAATTATGATTCCAATTGAGAGAAGCATTGAAAAGGGTTGTGATAAAAATGTTGTGATTATCACTAAACCTGCTGGTTATTCACGTAAAGCTGCTGGATCATTTATGCAAAAGTTAATGGCTTTTAATTATCCGAAGTATAAAAAAATGGTATATGATTATACTCATCGTCATGAATCTTATAATAGACAAATGAAACTAATCGAGGAGAATGTTGATAAGGGGACATGTTTACTAATTAGACCAAGTGAGACAATTCCGGTAAAAAGATTTAGTGGAGATCCTGAAAATCTAAAACGTTTATATGAATTGGGTTATCAAGATATGGAAACAAGAAAAGAAGAAATAGTAAAATTTATGAAAAAATAGTTGCGGATTAATTTCCACAACTATTTTTATATTATTCTGTTTTTTCTGTTGCTTCAGCACTAGGTTCAGTTGTTGGTTCACTTGTTTCAGATGACTCATCTTCTGGTGTAGTGGTTGATGCAGATGGATTCTTTAAAGCATTATTATTTTCTTCGTTATTCCAAGGAGCCATATAAAGTTCATAGTATTCATCATATGTTAATTTTGAATCTACAACTTTTTGAGCTAAATCAACACCTAGATAACGATAATGCCATGGTTCATATTGATATCCAGTAATTGTTTCTTTGCCTTCAGGGAAACGTAGAATCCAACCGAATTTTTGACAATTTTGACTAGTCCAGACAAATTCATCGGATTCACCAAATTTTGCAATTGCTTTACCATTTTCGTCAAGTGCTGACATGTCTACTGTTAAACCTGTTTGGTGTTCAGAGAAACCAGCGCGTGCACTATATGTATCGGCAGCTTCTTGACCATCTTTGTTTACATAACGATCATATAAAGCTTGTTGATTTTCATAACTTCTATATGAACTAGAAGCAAAGATTCTAAGTCCCATTGCTCTAGCGCCTTCACATAACTGCTTTAATCCCTCTGCTGCAGGAGCATCAAGTTGTAATCCAGTAGATGCATATTGAATTGATAAGTCTTGAAGTTGAGGTGGCACGAATGAACCATCTAAATAATAAGTTTTATTAACTAACATATCATAGCTACCTTGGTTAATGACTGGCTTTGTAGTAACATATGGTGTTTTGTATGTATTTGTTAATTCGAACTTTGTTGAACTATTAGTTGCACTGTGTGAAACAGCATCTTCTATATATGGTTGTACATCACTTTGAAAATCAAAGACAAGTAATGGTGTTAATTCAAAGAATGTTAAGTTATCAAATAGTTTTAATGCTTGTTCCTCAGTATAGCCTTTATCAATTAAGCGATCATATAGTACGAATTCTCTTTGATCACAACTATCTGAAACGACATATAACTTAATATAATCTTTGTTTAAAGATTGACTATTAATCGCATCAGCTAAGTTTGATGAGTAGTATTTATTCTTAATTAATGTTCCTGTTAATTTTTGTTTTCTAATTTCTGTTATTGTAGCTTTGTCATAACCTAAATCTTTTAATTTACTGTTTTCAATAGTTTTTGGAACTGTAAAAATGGCGATAATTAAAACAACAATTGCGATAAATCCATAAAGAACGGGTTTTCTAATACGACGCACCTTTCTTTTGACGATACGTTTACCGCTAGGTGTACCTTTGCTAGTTTTTTTGACTACCTTTGTATGTTTTTGTTGTTGACTCATGTTTACACCTCCTCAAGAATAGTCCATGGGAACACTTTAGGTGGGTTATCCACAAATGTCATTTCTTCCTTTGTTACAGGATGAATGATTGTTAATGAAGTTGCCCACAATGCAATTTGTGCATGCTCTTTTGCTTTAGGGTTGTAACGTTGATCTCCCCATAGTGGAGCATTTCTGCTAGAGAATTGAACACGTATCTGATGAGAGCGTCCAGTTTCTAGTTGTATCTCAACATAACTTAAATCTTGTTTTTGGCTTAATATCTGGTAGTGTAAAATTGCTTTTTTAGCTTTCGGATTTGATTCCTTAGTTACTTGAACCATATTTCTTTTTTCATCTTTCACTAGATAATCAGTAAGGGTTCCTTCTTGTTTAAAGGTGCCATTGCAAATTACTGCATGATAAATTTTCTTAAACTTATGAGTTCTAACTTGTTCGGATAGTCTAGATGCTGCTTTTGAAGTTTTCGCAAAAACTACTACACCACCAACTGGTCTATCTAATCGATGAACTAGTCCTAAGTATACATTTCCTGGTTTATCATATCGTTTTTTTAAATCATCTTTTAGTAGTGTTAGTAAATCCATATCTTTTGATTCATCTTCTTGGATAGGGATATTAACAGGCTTTTCCACAACGAGTAAATGATTGTCTTCGTATATAATTTTAATCATTTCTTGTCCATTTTCCATAAATACCACAAGGAAGTGTTAAGCCTTCACGTGTAATTGGAAGACCAACTTCGCCAGCCTCAACTTTTCCTTCGGGGTGTTTCTTTAATACGGTTGTAGCTAAGATGTTTTCTAATACGGTACTTGAGAAACCAGTAGTATATGAATTTACTAGAAAGAATAGTGGATCATCATCGAGGATTTCTAAACAAGAAGTTACAAGTTCAGTAATTTGTTCTTCAAGTTTCCACATTTCTCCGTTTGGACCTCTTCCATATGATGGGGGATCCATTAAGATACCATGATATGTATGTCCTCTTCTTTTTTCACGTTGAACAAATTTTAATACATCATCAACAATAAAACGAATTGTATTGTTTTCAAGGTGAGATAAGACCATGTTTTCTTTTGCCCATTGAGTCATACCCTTTGATGCGTCTACATGGACTACTTCGGCTGCACCTGCACTACTACATGCCATTGTTGCACCACCGGTATAAGCAAATAGATTTAATACTCTTATTTCTCTATTACTATTACGAATACATTCTTGCATCCAATCCCAGTTAACTGCTTGTTCAGGGAATAAACCGGTATGTTTAAATCCAGTAGGTGATACTTTAAATGTTAATTCCTTATAATCGATTGTCCAGTATTCTGGTAAATCTTTCTTAAAATCCCAACTTCCACCACCTTGTTTTGAACGGTGATAGATAGCGTGTGTATTTTTCCATACATTTGATGATGTATCAGCTGTCCATACAGCTTGTGGATCAGGACGTCTAAGAACGATGTTCTTCCATCGCTCTAATTTTTCTCCATTTCCCGCATCAATGCATTCATAATCTTTCCAATGGATAGCACATTTTTTCATCGAAATACTCCTTAATATATGGTAATATTATAACATTAAACATTTGGTAAATAAACTAAGCAATAAAAGGAGGATTTATGATTAGACAATGTTGTGAAAAAGATCGTGCTAATATTATGGAATATCTAGATAAAGATCGTGTATTAAATCTATTTTTTGTTGGAGACATTGATAATTATGGATTTGATCAAGACTTTCAAAAAATATTTGTAGATGAGGATAATAATCGAATTAAAGCAGTTTACTTAATTTATCGTGATAGTTTTCTAATGTGTAGTTATACTAAAGAAATTGACGAAAAGTTTGTGCATAAAATTATTGAAGAATATGATATTCGTAACATCAATGGTGAACAAAGTGTAGTGGATACAATAAATCTTGATGGAATGGATAATGATGATTGTTATTTTTGCAAAATGACTAAAAAACCAAATACTCATGATTTGGATGTTGAAATTGCAACAATGGATAATGTAGAAGAAGTTAATCAATTAGTCGAAATGGTATTTAATACAACATCTTCAATAGAAGATAATCTTAAATATAAAACAGGTAGAACTTATTACATTAAGAAAGATGGTAAAATTGTTTCTGTTGCCTCAAGTACAGCTGAAACAGTAGGGTTGGCGATGATTGTAGGAGTTGCGACATTACCTGAATATCGTGGACTTGGACTTGCTAGTAAGATAGTAGAAAAATTATGTTCTGATTTATTAGATGAAGACAAAATACCATGTTTATTCTATAATAATCCAGCAGCAGGTCGTATTTATCATAGAATTGGTTTTGAAGATATTGGACGCTGGGCACTAAGAAGGAATCGAAAATAATGAATTTATTAGATAATTTAAATCAACCACAAAAAGAAGCGGTTATTTCAGATGACCAATATATTAGAATTATTGCGGGAGCGGGTTCAGGTAAAACTCGTGTTTTAACTACGCGTATTGCATATTTAGTTCAGGAACGCGATGTATTCCCTAGTAAGATATTAGCAATCACATTTACTAACAAAGCTGCAAATGAAATGAAAGAAAGAATTAAGAGCATTTTAGGAGATCCTAGTGGATCGGTGTGGATTAGTACAATTCACTCTCTTTGTGTACGTATATTAAGAGAAGACATTCAAGCTATGGGAATGCCTAGAAACTTTACTGTAATGGATCAAGATGATCAAAAAACAATATTAAAAGAAGCATATAAAGAACATGGTATTGATAAATCAGCAATTTCATTTGGATCAATGTTAGATTACATTGGAAACAATAAAGGTGCTGAAATAACTATAGATCGAGCTTATACACTTGCTGGAAGTTTTAGTGGTGAAAAAGCAAAGGCGAAAGTATATGAGTACTATTGTAATCGCCAAAAAGAATTGTATGCTCTTGATTTTGATGATTTATTACTTGTAACGGTAAAGATGTTTAAGATGTTTGCAGATGTACGTGCTAAATGGGCAAGACGTTTTCACTATATCCATGTAGATGAGTTTCAAGATATCGATAAAGTTCAATATGAATTAATATCACAACTTGCAGGTACTGAAAATAATGTATGTGTAGTAGGAGATCCTGACCAAACTATTTATACATGGCGTGGTGCAGATGTAAATATCATTATGAATTTTGAAAAGGATTATCAACCTTGTAAAACAGTAGTATTAAATGAAAACTATCGTTCTACTGAGAATATATTAAATGGTGCGAATAGTGTTATAAAAAGAAATAAAAATCGTATAGATAAAGACTTGTACACAAATAGAAAAAATGATGACAAGATATCTCATTACATTAGTGCAGGTGAAGAATATGAAGCATCATGGATAGCAAATAAAATAGCTGAAGGACATTCAGCTGGCAAACGTTATCGTGATTTTGCGATATTATATCGTAGTAACTATTTATCACGTGCTATTGAAAAGGGATTACTTGATGAACATATACCATATATCATATATGGTGGTGTAAAATTCTATGAGCGTGCTGAAATAAAGGATGCTTTATGTTATTTAAGAATGGTATCAGGAAGTGATGATTTAGCACTACAACGTGTTATTAATAAGCCTAAACGTGGCTTAGGTAATAAATCAATGGATACAATTTTTGATCGAGCAAAAGAAAAAGGATGTTCAATGTATGAAGTTATACGTGATGAGGAATTATTTTCTGGTAAAGCACAATCAACAATTAATGATTTTGTAAAAATGGTAGAACGTTGGAAAGTGGTTGCGCCAACAAAAGCAGTATTTGAACTATTAGAAATGGTAATTGATGAGAGTGGTTACCGTAGAATGCTTGAAGATGATAAGGAAACAGAACGTTTAGAAAACTTAAAAGAATTAATTAATGATGTTCAATCATTTACTATAAACTATCCAGAGAGTACTTTAGATGAATATCTACAATTAGTATCATTGTATGGTGATAAAGAAGAATCACTTGATGGTGACTTTGTGCAATTGATGACTGTTCATGCTGCCAAGGGGTTAGAATTTGATACGGTATTTGTATGTGGTTTATCTGATGGTATATTCCCTAATGAAAGAGCTATGGCTGAAGGAACAAGGGGAGTAGAAGAAGAAAGACGACTTGCGTATGTAGCGTTTACTCGAGCGCGAAATAAACTTTACTTAACAGAATCGTCAGGATTTAGTTATATCTTATCAAAGGTACGTGTGAGATCACGTTTCGTTGATGAAATTGAAGAAGATTATGTGGAGCATTTGGGTGCTACATTTGATTATGGTAAACCTAAAGACTTTGTAGTTTCACCAAATAACAGTCCTATTTCTAAACCAATGCCTCAAATGATGCCTAAGTCAACTGAGCCAGCAACACGTTGGCGTAAAGGTGATCAAGTTACTCATGGTAAATTTGGTGATGGAATTGTATTAAAATATGAAAATGGGTTCTTAGAAATAGCGTTTCCATACCCTCATGGGGTAAAGAAGATTATGGCTACCCATCCATCATTAAAAAAGAAAGTAGCTTAAGATGAAATCGAATCTTTTTATACTTTAAAAAGTAAATTGTATGCTTGTCTAAAAACACAAGAAATCAATTTAGTTGTGATTATAAATTGGGGCGATGAGTATTATAAGCTAAATAGACTTCCATATATAAATAAGTAGCTAAAATAAAATGGATTTCTCGGTTAAATGAGGAATCCATTTTTGTTTAATTTAGAAGTTACTTTCAGAGAAAGGACGTAGTACTAAATCATGCATAACCGCATCTTCAGGTAATTCAATGCAGTCAACGATAGCTTTGGCAACTGATTCTGGTTTTAAATAGCTATGGTTAGGAATTGCTCTAAAGTTTGTATCAATTCCACCAGGATATACTGAAGTAATTTTGATGTGATCGTTTCTTGCTTCTTTTGTAAGAGTTTTACTAATAGCGTTCATTGCATCTTTACTTGCTGTATAACCCGCCATATTTTCGTTATTAAATAGACAACAAGAACTTAATACATTTAAAATATGTCCAGTTCCTTGTTTCTTCATGGATGGATAAAATGCTTGGATAAGTTGTAAGTGACTTATGCAGTTTAGTTGAAACATATTACGTAAATCGTTAATATCTAATGATTCTACAGGTGCTTTCTTATAGTTTGCACCGGCGTTATTAATTAATATATCGATGGAACTGCATTGATTTAATACATTGTTTGTAAAGGTATTGATTTGATCATCGTTTAATAAATCAAAACATTCACTGTAAAGTATATTGTTACTAGGTATTGTAGCTAATAAATCTTTCATTTTTTCTTCACTTCTACCACATAATATTAGTTGATAGTCGTTTCTATTAATAAATTCGTATACTAAGGCTTTGCCTAAGCCATCTGTGGCGCCAGTAATACATACAGTTTTTTTCATAAAATGCCTCCTATGACCATTATAAAGAAGGTTTCTTTGTTGTGCAATTATCCTGCAATAAAGTATAAGAAAATAGTCATTTATGATATAATAATAAAAGTTTCGGAGGTATTTCTATGAAAGAAAGAATTGAAGAACTTAGAAGGTTAATAAATCAATATAACATTGAATATCATAGCTTAGATAAACCCACGGTGAGCGATGCTGAGTATGACAAATTGATGAGAGAGTTGATTGGTTTAGAGGAAGAGTTTCCTCAATATATGGATCCCAATTCACCTACACAACGTGTTGGTGGTGCAATCTTGGATGAATTTACTAAAGTGCAACATAAACGTAAAATGATGTCTTTGGGTAATGTCTTTAATAAAGAAGAATTATTTGCATGGGCAAAAAGAATAACTGACGAGGTTGGATTAGTAGAATTTTGTGCAGAGTGTAAAATTGATGGTTTAGCGATGTCTATTGAGTATCGGAATGGTCAATTTGTGCAAGCTGTTACCAGAGGTGATGGAGAAGTCGGGGAAGATGTGACTTTAAATGTTAAAACCATCAAATCTATTCCGATGAATATACCATACAAAGAAGAAGTAGAAATTCGTGGTGAGGTATATATGCCTAAAGCGAGTTTTGAGTCATTGAATGAACTTAGACGTGCTAAGGATGAACAAGAGTTCGCAAATCCACGTAATGCAGCCGCTGGATCAATAAGACAGTTAGATTCTTCGGTAGCAGCATCTCGTAAATTAAATGCGTTTTGGTATCATGTGCCAGATGGTGAAACCTATGATTTAAGCACACATTATGAATCACTAATGTGGATTAAAGACATGGGATTTGTTGTGAATGAGAATACAACGTTATTTACTCGAATTGAAGATGTTTGGGATTTTATTGAAAGAATGACAATCGAAAGAAATAATTTACCATATGAGATTGATGGTATTGTAATTAAAGTAAATGATTTTAGTATTCAAGATAGATTAGGATATACAGTAAAGGTTCCTAAGTGGGCAATTGCCTATAAATTTCCAGCTGAAGAAGCTGTTACGCTTTTAGAAGATATCTTTATTACAGTAGGCAGAACAGGGAAAGCAACACCTAATGCTAAGTTAACACCAGTTCGTTTGGCTGGGACAACGGTTGCGGCTGCTACTTTACATAATGAAGATATGATACTTCAAAAAGATGTGCGTATTGGTGATATGGTAATTATCCATAAAGCGGGTGATATAATTCCTGAGGTAATTGGTAGTGTTGTGGAGAAAAGAGATGGTAGTCAAATTCCGTATATATTCCCTACTACATGTCCTGATTGTGGGATGCCCCTTCATCGATTTACTGATGAGGCTGCTCATTATTGTGTAAATAGTAATTGTCCTGCAAGAATTGTAAATTCTATTGCACACTTTGCGTCTAGAGATGCAATGAATATCGATGGACTCGGTGAAAAGAAAGTTGAACAGTTCCATAAAGCGGGTTGGTTAAATAAAGTGGATGATATTTTTAAACTTGAAAGTCATCGTGATGATATATTAGCTTTAGATAAATTTGGTTTAAAATCATATGACAACTTAATTGAAGCTGTTGAAAATTGTAAGAGTAATCCATTAGATAAGCTGTTATTTGGACTGGGCATTAGACAAGTTGGAGCTAAGGCATCAAGAATACTAGCGAATCATTTTAAAACAATGGATGCGCTTATTAATGCGAAGGTAGAAGAACTTGTGACTATTGATGACATTGGTGATATTACGGCTGACGCAATTGTAACTTATTTTAGCGAGGATGCGACAATACGTCTAATTGATAATTTAAAAGATTCTGGTGTTAATATGAATCAGGGTAGTGATACAGTTATTGAATCGTGTTTTACTGGTAAAGTAATTGTCCTTACTGGCTCATTGCAAAGATTTAGTAGAAGTGAGGCACAGGAATATTTAGAGAAACATGGTGCAACTGTTACTGGTAGTGTGTCAAAGAAAACAGATTTAGTTATCTATGGTGAGGCAGCTGGATCAAAACTTGAAAAAGCGAATACACTTGGAATAGAAATAATGAGTGAAGATGAATTTATGAAAATAATAGAAGGGGAAGTAAGCAATGACTGAAATTAAAAGTAAAGAATATATTCGTCATTTAGCACATCAATGTATGTTTGATTGTAGCGATGAAGAATTAAGTGCTATTCAAGAAGAGTTTGTAATACTTGATAAACAAATGGAATTATTAAATGAGGTAGATACAGAAGGTGTTGAACCGATGGTTTATCCTTTTGAAATGGAAACAACATTCTTAAGAGAAGATGTTGTGGAAAATGTATTAAGTGAAGAAGATGCATTGAAAAATGCTGCTAAAACTAGAAATGGTCATGTACTTGTACCAAAGGTGGTTCGCTAATGATAGAAAATATAAGAAATAATCGTACTAGCGAGAATCAAGCAGTACAAGAAGCAGTAAATAAAGCACAAGCGGTACAATCAAAATTAAACGCTATGGTAACTTTTATTGATCCAAGTGAACAATTAAATCACATTAATGAACATGAGGATGGTTTGATGGCAGGCGTTCCTATTGTCTTAAAAGACAATGTTAGTACTAAAGGTATTCGTACTACAGCATCTAGTAAAATACTTGATAACTATGTGCCAGTATATAACGCTCATATTGTTGATCTATTAGAAAAAGCAGGAGCGATTTGTATTGGTAAATCATCAATGGATGAATTAGCAATGGGTGGTACTAATTTAACTGCTGCGACTGGTGCGGTTGCGAATCCTTGGGATACGACACGTATTTCAGGTGGTAGTTCAGGAGGTAGTGCAGTACTTGTAGCGAGTGGTGTTGTTCCATTTGCGATTGGTTCAGATACTGGGGATTCTGTGCGTAAACCAGCAGCATATTGTGGTGTTGTAGGGGTAAAACCAACATATGGACGTATATCTAGATATGGTGTTATTCCTTATTCAAGTAGTTTAGATCATGTTGGATATTTTACTAGAAATGTCCTTGATGCATGTATTGGTCTTGAAGTACTAGCAGGTCGAGATGATCGTGATATGACATCATCTACAAAAGATGTCCCACCATATTCAAAATTACTTAATGATTCATTAAAAGGTAGAAAAATTGGAATTATTAGAAATGTTGTAGATTCTATTCAAAATGAAACTAATGTTAAGTTATTTAATGAATTAATAGATAAAATGAAAAATGAGGGTGCTGAGATTATCGATGTTCATTTTGATAATAAACTAATGCGAGCAATATTACCTACTTATTATATGATTGCTAATTGTGAGGCAACTGCAAATCACTCTAATTTAGATGGAATTCGATTTGGTGTTCAAGCAGATGGTGATAGTAGTGAAAATGTCATGATTAATTCACGTACCCAAGGTTTTGGTATCCAAGTAAGAAAACGTTTCATTACAGGAAGCTATGGTTTGTTTGTAGAAAACCAAGAAAAATTATTTAGAAAAGCTCAACGTGTTCGCCGATTAATTGTGAACATGATGGATAATGAATTAGTGAATTTGGATTGTTTAATTGCACCAGCAAGTTCTACAATTGCACCAAAAATTATTGGTGAAAAAATTGATGAATTAGCAGAAGAATATTTAGTTGCTGAAAATCATATGGTTATGGGTAATTTCTCTGGTTATCCAAGTATGACACTACCAATGGGCTTTGAACAAGGATGTCCGTTAGGAGTAAATATTACATGTAAGGCATTTGATGAGGTAACGATGTTTAATATTGCATCAGGCATTGAAAAATGTACTGGCTTAAAAGATAGTATTGCGGAGGTGAAATAAACATGGAATATGATGTAGTCATTGGGATTGAAATCCATTGTGAGTTAAAAACAAATTCTAAAATGTTTTCAAGTTCGCCAACAACATTTGGTAGAGTAGCTAATAGTTGTGTAAATGAAATTGATTTGGGACATCCAGGAACATTACCATGTGTAAATAAAGGTGCTGTTGTTCAAGCAATCAAAGCTTGTACTGCTCTTCATTTGGAAATTGATCCGTTGGTTAAGTTTGATCGTAAAAACTATTATTATTCAGATTTACCAAAAGGTTTTCAAATAACACAACAATTCCATCCAATTGGATCTAATGGATATATTGAAATTGAAACATCAAAAGGAAAGAAAACAGTTCGTATTAATCGTATTCATATGGAAGAAGATACGGCAAAGCAATTTCATTTGAATGAAGGAACATTAATTGACTTTAATCGTGCGGGAACACCATTAATTGAGATTGTATCAGAACCTGATATGACTAATGGTGAGGAGGCAGCAGCATATGTTGAATCATTGCGTCAAACACTTTATTATTTAGGAGTTTCTGATGTAAAGATGGAAGAAGGTTCAATGCGTTGTGATGTTAATATTTCATTAATGCCTAAGGGAGCAACTGAATATGGTGTTAAGAATGAAATTAAGAATCTTAACTCAATCAGCAACGTACAAAAAGCAATTGATTTTGAAATTGAAAGACAAGCGAAAATTCTTGATGAAGGTGGTGTAATTCAACAAGCTACTCGTCGATTTGATGAAGCTACTAAATCAACAATACTTATGCGTTTAAAAGAAGGAACGGTAGATTATAAGTTCTTTCCTGAACCAAATATTGTGCCAATTCGTTTAGATGATGCATGGATTAAACAAATCCAAGATAATTTACCTGAATTACCTGAACAAAGACGTTCTAGATATGAAAAAGATTATCAACTCAGTGCATATGATATAAGTGTATTCTTAGCTAATAAAGAACTTGCTGAAGTTTATGAAGAAGTAATGAAATCTTGCGATAATGCAAAATTAGCGTGTAACTGGATGATTACAGAAGTACTTGCTTGGTTAGCTAAAAATGAAATATCAATTGAAAATATGAAGATGAATCCTACTCATTTAGCTAAAATGGTAAATATGATTGAAAAAGGTGATATTTCTAGTAAACAAGCTAAAGAAGTATTTGAAGATGTTATGTTAGGTAAGGATCCAGAGGTTGTAGTAAGCGAAAAAGGACTAGTTCAAGTAAGTGACACATCGATGTTAGATGCCTTAATTAAAGAGGTTTTAGACGAACAACCACAATCTATTGAAGACTATAGAAATGGTAAAGATCGAGCTGTTGGCTTCTTGGTTGGACAAGTTATGAAAAAATCAAAGGGTCAAGCTAACCCAGCAATGACAAACAAAATGATTGTAGAGGAATTGAACAATCGCATAAAATAGTGGTAAATCCTCTTAAATTTTTGTACAATAAGCATGTTAGGAGTAATTAAAATGTCACAAAATAGAAAAAAAGTTAAAAAAACCGGGAAACGTAAGTTAGATCGTACAAGTAAAATTATTCTTATAGGTGGAGCAATTATTGTTATTCCATTTATAATCTTTGGATTTATTTTATTGTCGGCATCTTTTAATACAGGAAAACCAATCTTTGGAGATCGATTTAAAGGAGATTTAGATCCTGCAATAACAAGTGCTAATAAATCAGATATCATCAATAAAATAAAATCTGAAAGTGGAGTAGAAAAAGTTGAAGTGGAATTATCTTCTGCAACATTACGTGTTTATGTAGATATTACTGATTCTGCATCGGCACAAGATGCTCAAGCTATGGCTGATAAAGCTTATGATGATGTAATGAGTATTCTTCCAGCATCAACCTATTTTACACTTCAAGATGGAAAGAAAATGTATGATGTTGAAATTCATGTATACAACTTAGCTAAAGATCGTGATTCTGATAGCTTTGCATATGTAATCAAGAATAAATCATCAAATATGGAAACAGCTCGTAGTCAAATTGTGTCTGAACCGTTAGATGCTGAACTTGCACAACAATTGAGAGATGATGTAGAAAATCGTAAGAATCCTACACCAACACCAAGTGATGGAGATATGACAGTCGGCGGAGTTGATGATACACCAGCTGATGAAACACCAGATGCATCACCAGAAGCAACGAATAAAACAGAGTAAGGAGCTATGCTCCTTTTCTTATAGGAGAACTTATGCAAAAAAATGATCAATTTATAGGTATTTGTGTTGGATATAATACAGATGGATTAGGTATAGTTAAACATGAAGGATTAGTTTTCTTTGTGAAAAACATTCTTCGTAATGAAGAAGGTAAAATAGTTATAACATCGATGAAGAAAAATTATGGTTTTGGTAAATGTTTAGAAATTTTAAAACCTAGTGATAATAGAGTACAACCTAATTGTTCAATATATAAAAACTGTGGTGGCTGTCAGTTACAACATATGAATAATATTGAACAAAAGTTTTTTAAACATCAAAAGGTAAAAGATTGTTTTAAATCTATTGGACATATGGAACCTTTAATTCATGAACCATTAGTTATGGATAATCCCTATCGCTATCGTAATAAAGTGCAAGTACCTATACAATTTAATAATCAAAAACTAGAAGTAGGTTTTTATCGTAATCACACTCATGAGATTATTGAATTTGATGACTGTTTAGTTCAAACGGAATGTTCAAATAAAATAGTACAAGAATGCAAATTATTGATACAAAAGTATAATTTAGAGAATAATTTCAAACATTTATTAATTAAACATGCTCATCGAACAAATGAAGTAATGGTTGTCTTTATTGTTAATAAGTATCCACTAAAAGGTATTGAAGAGCTTAAAAATGAGTTATTAACTATGTTTAGTAATATAAAGAGTATACAAGTAAATATAAATCCAAGAGAAGATAACGTAATTTTATCTAATGATGAGGTATCATTAACAACAGATAAAGTAATTCAAGAAAAACTTCATGATTTTAAGTTTAATATTTCAAGTAAATCATTTTATCAAATTAATCCTGATCAAACACAAGTGCTATATGATAAAGCGATTGAGTATGCAGATATAAATGAAAATGATACCGTAGTGGATTTATATTGCGGGACAGGTACAATTGGTATTTTTGCATCAAGGAATGCTTCAAAGGTAATTGGTATAGAAATTGTACCAGAGGCAATCGAAGATGCTAAAAAGAACGCAATGTTAAACAATTGTAATAATATTGAATTTATATGCGCTGATGCTAAAGATGGTGCAATTGAAATATTGAAACGCAATGAAACTATAGATGTAGTTTTAGTTGATCCTCCAAGAAAAGGATGCGATGAGATTACATTGGAATCTATTGTAAAAATGAATCCAAAAAGAATAGTTTATGTTTCTTGTGATCCATCAACTCTTGCAAGAGATTGCGCTAGACTTGAACAAATGGGTTATCATGTAATTGAAGTTCAACCAGTGGATATGTTTCCGTTTACACATCACGTTGAGACGGTGGTATTGATGTCAAGGGTCGATAAGTAAGGGTGCAATAAGA
>NZ_JAVWFO010000003.1:0-67381 GCF_036641015.1 Anaerorhabdus sp.
TCCGGATTCTGTAAATCATTTTGTACGCATAGTTTAGTGCAAACACTCATAACTAAATTACGAATAATATATACAGCTTCATGTCCTTCATCTAGGCTTGGAGTGTGTTTAATTGCTTGTCGTAGACACAATCCCTTGAAACAAGATTCGAATTCTAAAATGAAAAAATTATAAGCTTGCTCATCGGGATAATGAGTTATTTGATATTTAAATAAAACTGATATTTCTTGAAGACTAAATACTTGTTTCATAATACAAATTACTACAAGATATGCTAAGTGCTTGTTAGAGTATCTTTTGTTTTGTGGAGCTTCAATAATACCTTGATTAACATAATTATTAATCATTGTTTTCGTGATATAACTGTCTTGTCCAGCTATCATAACAACACCTAGTATTTGTTGTAGGTAATCTACTACTTGATCCATATATAAATTCAAACTTGGCAGTTCGTTCCATCGAGGTAGATGTAAATCGGATATCTCTTTTTCATTTAAGTACATAGTTTGTTACCACCTTTATATATATTATAGTAAACAACATGAAGTATAGTCAAACATTGCTTGGGTAATTATTCTAATTGGTGTATAGTAATTTAAAAGAAGTGAGGGTGAACATGGAAAGATTAACTAAAAAAGAAAATGATAAATATGTTGTCACGGGATTAAATGAGGTGAATGGTAGTTTCTATGGTGATGCGATTGAAAGACTAGCATTGTTTGAAAATATGCTAGAAACTATTGAAACTCAACAACAGGAGTATGATAAACAAATAAATCAATTACGTGATCCCTCTTCTGGTAAAATACATTGGCGCATTAAAGAGTTAATGGGTAAAAAGTTAACAAATAAAGGAATATTACTAGCATTAAAATATCATGGAATAGATGTAGGTGAAGAAGATGAAGCTGAATGAAAAAACATTGAAACAAGAACTTAAGTTTAAAGGCAAACTAATCAATGTAAGGCATGATGAGGTTGAATTACCAAACAATGAAATTGCACTTAGAGAAGTTGTGGAACATCCAGGTGGAGTTGCTGTTGCAATGATTAATAATGAAGGAAAATTCTTTATGGTTGAACAATATCGTTATGCTCAGCAAAAAGTTTTATTGGAATTTCCAGCTGGAAAGATGGAAAAAGGAGAAGACCCATTAGAAACAGCTAAAAGAGAAGTGATAGAAGAAACAGGATATAGTGGAAAAGATTATGTGTATCTAGGAAGAATGGTACCAACAGGAGCATATTTAGAAGAGAAGATTGAAATGTATATGGCAACAACTGATCAATACATGGGTCAAAAGCTGGATGAAGATGAATTTGTTAAGGTAAGTACTAAGTCAATAGATGAACTTGTAGATATGATTATGAATAGAGAAATAGAAGATGGAAAAACAATTGCCATGACATTTATGATTAAGGAAATTATGGCAAGAAATAAAAAATAATGGTACACTAATAGGCAGTCAGTCGCAATTCCCTGACTTAAAATAAAACAAGGAGGATTTTTGTGAACGCAAGATTAAAAAAATTTACGATTATTGCAATGATAGCTGCGCTGTATACGGCGGTGTCACTTGCACTAGCACCAATTACTTACGGAAGCATTCAAGTAAGAGTTGCTGAAGCATTAACATTACTACCGATTATTTACCCGCCGGCAATTTGGGGTGTAACATTAGGGTGCGCTCTAACAAATTTAGTGGGAGCCATGATGGGTATCAATGTTTTGGGATTTATGGATGTATTTGTAGGAACTTTTGCAACATTTCTAGCAGCGGTATGCACTTATAAACTGAGAAAAATTGAATTTAAAGGGTTACCACTTTTAGCGGCAAGTATGCCTGTATTATTTAATGCAGTAATTATTGGATTTGAACTCGCTTTTGTTTATTTTCCACTAGAAAGTATGATGTTTGGATTTATGATTAGTGCAATTGAAGTTGGACTTGGAGAGTTAGTTTCTTGTTTTGTATTTGGAATACCACTTATAAAGATTTTGAATAAAACAAAAATATTTGAAAAAATCTAAATATTACTTACCAGTAAAATGGTTTGTGTAAATAAATCTCATCTATTTGAAAGGTGAGATTTTTTATATGTTTTACCAAACAATAGTTAGATATAAAACTTATAGGATACGACAATAAAAAACCTTGTGTAAAGGATGGTTAGTAACCAACAGGATACACAAGGATGACATGTAATAGTAATTATTAATTTCCATATAGTTGTTCATGGGTATAAATGTTTTTTTCGATTATTTCATGATCAATATTTTGTTTAATAATAGTAGTTCCAGTTATTAGATGAGCATCAATTAATTTTTCATAACCATTATCAACTTGAGTATTTATGGAAGTTGGTTCGCCTAAAGTTGCAATGTTAAATGCTTCAATTATTGCTGTATTAGCTAAGGATCGCAAATCCATATTAATAGTTAAATCTTGAGTGCCATTTACAATTCGTTTAAGTGCGTCTAATTCTGCATCAGTTCCAGTAATAGCAACATGATGTTCTATACCCATTTCGGATACTACATCAGCGCAAGCTCCTGCAAGTTTATCGTTAGGAGCTAAAATGGCATCAACATTTCCATGATTTTCAATTGTTTCTTTCACTATTCGTTTTGCTTCGTCAACAGACCATCCAGGAACGTATTCATTCAAAATAATATTTATATTGTCACCAAGGGGTTCAATATATCTCATTGCTCCTTCATAAAGTGCCTCTGTATTGCTATCACTAGGATCACCCTTAAGAATAATGTAATCACCTTCATATACCAATTCAGATAAATATTGTCCTGCTGCTTGACCGATTCGGTTACTGTCATAACCTACTACTAAATCTATAGGCTGATTCAATATTGTTCTTGAATAACTGATTACAGGAACATTTTTACTTTTAGCATAGCTAATAATTTCTTCGGTATTTGTTGCATCTCTTGGGGCGATAATTAAAACATCAATTCCACTATCAATCATTTCTATACAGTCTTCTGTTTGAGTTAAAGGTTTGTCAGTTTTATTTAAACGAACTTCAATCTTTGCTCCAAGTTCAGAAGCCTTTTCTTCCATGTATTTCTTTTCATTAACCCAACGAGTTGCTTCTCCAACACCCAAAGAAACGCCAATAAAAACTTTTTTATCTTTTTTAGAACAACCACTGAGTGTAAGTATGCAAGACAATACTAATATAGGTATGAGAATTTTTTTTATCATATTTTACCATCTCCATATATTTTAAAGAACTCATCTTGTGGCATTGGTTTTGCGTAATAATAACCTTGAGCTACAGCTAATCCATACTCTTTCATAAGCATAACATTTTCTTCTGTTTCAACACCCTCTACAACAATTTTAATATTTAAATCTCTAGCCATTGTAGTAATAGCTGATAGAATACTTTTTTGTCGATCGCTTTTCTTGGTATTTTGCAAAAATCCTCGATCAAACTTAATGACATCAACCTCAACATCTTTAAGCATATTGAGTGATGAATATCCACTTCCAAAATCGTCCATGGATACGTGTAATCCACTTTCATGTAATTTACGTATAAATTGATCCATTAATTGATAGTTATCAAAAATTACAGTTTCGGTTAATTCAATTTCGATTAAACTAGTTGGAACATTATAATGCTTAATCTTAGCAAGTATGAAATGTATTAAATCAGGATTTATTAAATGCACTCTTGAAAAGTTAATTGATATTGGGACACATTCGATATTGTTATCAAGGCAAGTGCGTAAAAATTTTAAAGTCTTCTCGAAAATAATAAAATCAATATCTTTAATTAAACCTGTTTTTTCTGATAATGATATGAATTCACTTGGTGGTAGTATAGCACCTGATTTTGTACACCATCTTGCTAGTGCTTCAGCACCAACTATCTTATTAGTATTAATATCTACTTTAGGTTGGAAGAATGGTGTAATTTCATCATCTTGAATAGCTTTTTCTATAGAACGTTTAGATTGTTCGTTTTGTATTAATTGTTTATTTAATTCCTTGTCAAAGAAAGCTACTGCTTTGCGATGGGTACCCTTAGTGCTCTTAGATGCCATGTTCGCTTTATCTACCATTAGATTTACATTTTCATCAAAATTAGTAATTTCATAAATACCAGCAGATAAATAAACTAAAATATTATTAACAGTGATTTCTGAACTAAAAATAGAGTTTAAACGAGATTCACTTGCATCAGTTAATAACATAACAAAGTGATCACTGTAGATACGAGCACACAATTCATTCTCTTTTAGTACACTAGCATATAGTTGATGTATTATTGATAGAATTTCATCACCTGTAGAGTAACCATAATAATTATTTATATACTTGAAATTATCGACATCAAATGTAAAGATATAAAACTTTTTATTAGGATTTTTTTGTAAAATATCTAGTAAATTAAATTGGAACTTTGTAAAAGTATCACGCCCTGTAACAGGGTCGATAAAGGCTAAACGAGATAATTTCTTTTCTTGTAATTTACGAGAGTATAGGAAATAAGATGATGATAATAAGAATCCGATAAATAGTACGCATAATACAGCATAGAATATTTTAACAACAGTTTGCACATTTGGTAATACTGCATCTTTTTGAATACTAGATACTAAATACCAATCATAAACTTTATCTAGAGGTGTATAGGTAGCGAATAGTTTAGCGTTCTTATAGTTAAGTTCCATAAACCCAGTTGCGTTATTTTCGATATCAGTCTTTAATGTTTTAGTTTCGTCAGGATTTTTTGGGTAAAGTAATCTAAATAAGTTATCTGATTCAGGGGTGTAGTTTTCATCTTGAGAGCTGATGATAATATAGCCATCTCCATTAATAATGTAGGTATATCCTATATCGGAGTAAAGAGATGCTGCACATAGGTTATACATTTGTTCAATTGAATATTGTCTTTGAATTGTACCAACAATTTCATTATCAATTGTAACAGGTGAACTTATTACGAATATTGGTTCGCCAGTAGCTCTAGATATTAGACGATCAGATATATTACTTTCATCTGCCATGGCTATACGGAAGTAATTCCTTCCTGTTATATCGAGGGTGGCACCGTTAGGGAAATATGCTGTACCATTAGGTAATGAAAAAAACAATTGAAATTCATTCTTTTCATTAGCATATTGTACAAAAACATCTTGTAAAGTACTGTTTTGTTGACTAAATCTTTCGGTTAATTGATTAGCGATAACAGCTAAATTATTAACTTCATTAGATAGATTTAGGTTAATTGCATCTTTATTTTGTTCGACAATTTCAGTTAAATTAGTTTGAATATCAGATTTAAGAAGGTTTTGTGCGTAACTCATTAAGGAAATGATTGTCATAACTAAAACAGTATTAATGAAGATCATTAATAGAAGTGGTATATTTTTAGTTAGCTTTGATTTATGCATATTACGAATAAACTCCTGTGTTTAATTAATTATAGCAAAAAATGATGAAATAAAAAAGTTAAGAGATGTATCGCAATCTTTATGCAAGCTTAAAACCATGATATAATTGATAAGAAATGATGGTGAATTTATGAATAAAGGAATATTTATAACATTTGAAGGACCTGATGGTAGTGGAAAGACTACTGTTTCAACAGGTGTATATAAAAAACTTCAAGCTAATGGAATTGATGCGATTTATACGCGTGAACCAGGTGGAATTGAAATTGCCGAGGAAATACGTAAGATTATTTTAGATCCAAAAAATACTGCGATGGATGCTAAAACAGAAGCTTTGCTTTACGCAGCTAGTCGTCGTCAACATTTAGTTGAAAAAGTAAAACCAGCATTAGATGCAGGTAAAGTAGTAATTTGTGATCGTTTTGTTGATAGTTCATTAGCATATCAAGGGTGTGGACGTCATTTAGGGATAGATGCGGTATGGGCAATTAATAATTTTGCAATTGAAGGATTTATGCCAACCAAAACAATTTATTTGGATTTAAGTGCTGAAGAAGGATTAAAACGAATAGAAAATAGAGAATTCAAGGATCGCCTTGATCAAGAAACTATTCAATTTCATTTGGATGTACAAGCAGGATACAAAGAAATTGTAGAACGCTTTAAAGAACGTATGGTTATAGTAGATGCATCTTTAAGTGTGGAACAAGTTATTGAGAATGCGACAAAGAAAGTGTTGGAAATAATCCATGATCAAGGATAAACTTGAGACTACACAACCCATAGTATTTAAAACACTAAGCAATGCCATAACTAATAGAAAGTTTGCTCATGCTTATCTTTTTACTGGGGTTCGAGGAACTCCTAAAAAAGAAGCGGCAACATGGTTTGCTCAGAATCTGGTGTGTGAACATAAAATAGATGGATTTGCGTGTGAAGTTTGCGATGAATGCAGAAGAATAAGTGAAAATAAATATGCTGATTTAATCTATTTAGATGGAACAGATGCAACAATTAAAAAAGATAGTATCCTACACTTGCAAGAGCAATTTTCTAAAACAGCTCTTGAAAAAAGTGGTAAGAAATTCTATATATTAGATATGGCAGAAAATGCCACAACTGAGGCATTAAATAGTTTATTAAAATTCTTAGAAGAACCTAATGGGCAAGACACTCAAGCGATATTGATAGTTGATAGTATTGATCGATTATTGCCTACAATCATATCAAGGTGCCAAATTATTCCGTTTAAACCGTTAAATGTAGAACACTATTATGAAGATGGAATAGCTAGTGGATTAGATCCATTAGACAGTTATATATTAAGTCATATTGTGAAAGATGTTGATCACATGAAAGATACAAGTGAAACCGAAGAGTATCAAACAGGGAGAGTAGTAGCAGAAAGATTTGTATCGTTATTCGATGTTGATATCCACCGGTTCTTGGTTTGGTTTGAAACGGAGATACTAGGTAGTAAAGAAAAAGACAAAGAAATAGTAAAAATGATGTTAGAAATATTACTTATTTTCTTTAGAGATGTAGTATCGTGTCACGAGGGACAAACAAGTTGGTTTGAAAGAGAAGTAATACGCATTAGAGACAAGAATTATCCAATTGAAAAGATTATATTAATACTTCTAGAGAGTAAAGATAAATGTAATCGTAGTTACAATTTGCAATTAGTCATTGAACAAATGATATATGAGATAAAGGAGGTTATGTAATGGAAGAAACAGTTGTTAGTGAAATAATAGAAAGTTTTAAATATGTAATTTCAATACGTTTTAGAAATGGTAATAAATGTTATTCATTTGGTACTAATGATGAAACAATTGAATATGGAGATTATGTAGTTGTAGAAACAGCAAGAGGAGTTGAATTAGGTGAGGTTGTTAGTTCACTTAGGGAATTCAATCCAGAAGAAATTAGAACGCCACTTAAACCGGTCTTAAATAAGGCTACACCAGAGGACAAAAAACAATATGCTGAAAATATTGAGCTTGCTAAAGAGGCATATAATTATTGTCAAAGTGAAATAACTAATTTGGAATTAGATATGAATTTAATAAGTGCTGAATATACTTTAGATCGTAGTAAAGTGTTATTTGTTTATGTAGCAGATGAAAGAGTAGACTTTAGGGAACTACTTAAACGCTTAGCTGGAGGTTTACATTGTCGTATTGAATTAAGACAAATAGGATCAAGAGATAAAGCTAAAATCATAGGTGGAATTGGTCCTTGTGGAATGGAAACTTGTTGTTCACGATTTATGGAAGAATTTGATGTTGTTTCTATAAACATGGCAAAAAATCAATTGCTAGCATTAAATATTCAGAAATTATCAGGGCAATGTGGAAAACTTATGTGCTGTTTGAAATTTGAAGATGATGCTTATAAAGAATTAAGACAAGGATTACCTAAATTAAATGCTCAAGTAGAGTATGAGGGTTCAACTTATCGAGTAACATCAATGAATGTAATCGCAAAACAAGCTAAATTAGAAAATCGTGAAGCAGTTCAATTTATTTCTTTAGATGATTTAAAAGCAAAAGCTAAAGTAAAGAAAGTTGAACCACCTCAACCTAAGAAAGGGGCTGAATAGCCTTGGTTCATCGTCAAAAAAGTTTTGAAAATGAAATGCCTACATTATATCTAGTTCCTACTCCTATAGGGAATCTAGAAGAGATGACACCACGTGCAATTGAAATATTAAAATCGGTTGATGTAATTGCGTGTGAGGATACAAGAAATTCACTAAAGTTGTTACAACATTTTGATATACATACACGTTTTGTGCAATATCATAACTTTAATGAACAAGAGTCATCGAAGGGGTTATTACAATTTTTAAAACAAGGGAAAAATATTGCGATTATATCAGATGCAGGATATCCATTAATTAGTGATCCAGGACAAGTGATTGTAAATAAAGCGATTGGGCTTGGATATAATGTTGTTCCATTATCAGGGTGCAATGCAATGTTAAATGGATTAGTAGCTTCAGGATTAATTACTCAACCATTTGCATTCATTGGATTTTTGCCTGCTAATCAAAAAGAATGTGTTAAAACATTAAATCAATACAAGGGTTATCCAATGACTTTAATATTTTATGAAGCACCACATCGTATTGAAAAAATGCTGACAAGTGTACTTGAAGTATTTGGAGATAGACAAGTATGTGTAGCGCGAGAATTAACAAAAAAACATGAAGAATTTATACGTGGTCTTTGTAGCGAAGTAATCGAAGAAGTTAAAACTGCCAAAGGTGAAATGGTAGTTGTGATTGAAGGATGTAGTAATGATCCAAAACCTGCTATTGATATGGGCGAAATTGCAAAACTTGTAGAGGAAGCAATTGCAGGAGGATTGAGTAAATCCGATGCGATAAAATCAGTAGCTAAATTAACGGGTATGTCCAAAAATGAGATATATAATTATATCCATCAAAATTAATATAGAAATCATATTATAAAGACTTAAATTCTTATAATATGATTTTTTCTATATTTATCAATAGTTATTGACTGAATAGTAAAGAAAAACCATATTAGTCTATTACTCTAGTTGATAATTGACTATAATAATACGTATAAGAACATAATTTAATCAAAGGAGAATACGATATGTGGGGATTAATTGCAACTTGGAGAATGTCCAAAGATGGTGTTGAAAAAGGCATTGAAACACTTAAGAGAAATGGTTCAGCTGGAGAAGCGATTGAGATTGCAATTCAAGAAGTAGAAAATTATCCGTTATTCAAATCCGTAGGATTTGGTGGTCTTCCTAATGAGGAAATGGAGGTTGAACTAGATGCAGCGTATATGGATGGGGATACTCTTGATGTAGGTTCAATTATGGCAATTAAAGATTTTGCAAATCCTATTAGTATCGCTAAAAAATTAAGTAAAGAAAAAGTGAATTGTGTTTTGGTTTCTAGTGGTGCGGAGAAATATGCACAAAAAGCAGGTTTTGAAAGAAAAAATATGTTAACAAATCGTGCGCAAGCATTCTATAATGAAAAGAAACATCTTATTGATAGAAATGATCTAAAAGCATACGATGGTCATGACACAGTGGGTATGGTATGTTTAGACAATGATAACAAAATAGTTTCTGCAACTAGTACTAGTGGCTTATTCATGAAGAAGAAAGGTCGTGTGGGAGATTCTCCGTTAATTGGATCAGGGTTTTATGCTGATTCTCAAATTGGTGGTGCTACAGCTACAGGGCTTGGGGAAGATTTAATGAAGGGATGTATTTCATATGAGATTGTGCGTTTAATGAAAGATGGTTACTCTCCACAAGAAGCATGTGAAAAAGCAGTATTAGATCTTGATTATGAATTGAGAACTCGAAGAAAAGAAGCGGGAGATTTATCGGTAGTTGCAATGAACTGTAATGGTGAATGGGGAGCAGCGACAAATATTAGTGAATTCTCCTGTGTAGTACAAACGGAAAAAGAAAATCTTGAAGTATATGTTATTAAAAATAATAATGGAATTATTGAAAAGATTGTTGCGGATGAAGCTTGGACAGAAGAATATATGAAAAATGAAATCGGTTATGTCGATGAAGAAAAGTGGGGTAAATAAATGACTACTATTGAAATATGTTGTGGAAGTTATGAAGACTGTTTAGCAGCTTATAAAGGTGGAGCGGAACGCGTAGAATTAAATTGTGCATTACATTTAGGAGGATTAACACCAAGTGTAGGTAGCTTAATTAAATCTAAACAAGATACGAATTTAAAAATCATAACAATGGTTAGACCGCGATCGGCAGGTTTTTGTTATAGTAAGGAAGATATTGAAGTCATGTTGATGGATGCCAAAATTCTATTAGAAAATGGAGCAGATGGAATAGCATTCGGGTTTTTAAATAATGATGGAACAATTGATATTGCTAATACCAAAAAAATGATTGATGTGATTCGTTTGTACCCAAATAAAGAAGTGGTATTTCACCGTGCTTTTGATTGTACCAAGGATCCATATGCTGCAATAGAAACCTGCATTGAACTTGGAATTGATCGCATACTTACTAGTGGGCTACAAGCTAAAGCAGTAGATGGAATAGAATTAATAAAAGATTTAATGCTAAAGTATGGAGAAAAGATTGAAATACTTGCAGGAAGTGGAATAAATAATACAAACGCAAAAAAATTCATTGAAGATTCAAATGTTAAACAAATTCACTCATCTTGTAAAGACTGGAAAATAGATAATACAACAACAATGAATGGTGTAAGTTATGCGTATCATCTGGAGAATGATTATGAAGTCGTGAGTGAAGAAAAGGTAAGGCAATTAATTCAAGGAATATAGTGGAATCGTAATGATTTCACTTTTTGTTTGACAAATACGTAACTAGTTACTATAATATTGGTAACTAGTTACGTATGAGGTGTAAAATGAAATTAAATCAACTTGCAAGAAAATTTGAAAACAATAGACTAAATCAATCAAAAGGGGCTTTTGCACAATTGTGTATAGTTCAAAATTTATTACAAACAATATTTGATAAGAGCTATGGTGTAATAACATTGAAACAATTCATGTTAATGATTATGGTTAAACAAAGTTCAGAGTTTAATGAAGAATTAACGTTAACAGAGTATGGTAAGTTATTAGGGTGTTCAAGACAAAATGTTAAGAAACTAGCAGTTCAACTTGAAAGTAAAAACTTTGTTGTACTCAAGAAAAGTAAGCACGATCCTAGAGCATTAGCAATTGTAGCTAAAAATGAACTTCTTGATTATTTTAAAGAAATTGATGAGATAAACAATAACCAGTTGTTAAAACTATTTTCAGTATTGAGTGATTCTGAACTAACAGAATTATATAAAACGTTGGAAAAACTTCATGAAGGAATAGCGATATTAGATGAAGAGTAAAATTATAGTTACGATGATTTGTATGATAATTATAGGATTTGTAGTAATTAACATACTAGCACAGACTGCAATAAATAAAGTAGAGATTAATGATATTAACTTAGTTGATGTGGCAAATGGTGAATACCAAGGGTATGCAGAGGTGGGACCGGTAAAAGTTGATGCAACAGTACTAGTTGATGATAGTGAGGTTGTTAGTATTGTGCTGAACAAACATTTAAATGGTTTAGGAAAAAAAGCAGAAAGTATTATAACTAAAATTATTGATCAACAGTCAATAAATGTAGATTCAATTTCTGGTGCAACCGCAAGTAGTGTATGCATAAAAAAAGCAATTGAAAATGCAATAGAGGGAGAATAATGAAAAAAGGAATAGTTATTTATGGTTCACAATATGGAGCAACAGAAAAATATGCAAAAGAAATTGCAGGTCAATTAGGGTTTGATTGTGTAAGTCATACAGAAATAAAATCAATTGACTCATATCAAATAGTGATACTTGGTGGTGGACACTATGCAGGAAGTATTACAGGGTTTAAGAAAACATTAGAAAAAATCAACATAGATAACACTGATTTAATTGTATTCACGGTTGGTTTATCTAGTAAAACAGCGGAAAATATAGATGCGATAAATACTGCAGTAAGAAATGTAATTTCAAAAGAAAAAGTAGATGATTCAAGAATATTCTATTATCGCGGGAATATGGATTTTAAAAAACTAAGTATGGTTCATCGCTTAATGATGAAGTTTATGATAGGCCAATGTAAAAAAGTTCCTGAAGCTAATAAAACAGACGATCAAAAAGGAATTGCAAATTTAGAGAAGCAAAGCGTGGACTTTATTAATGTTAATGAAGTGAATGAATTAGTAGAATTAGTAAAAACATTATAAAACCCTCATATAGAGGGTTTTATAATATCTAGTCAATATTTAAAATTTAGATGCAGGTTTGCTTGTTAATTCACCTAGATAACTATTCCATAAATCAACATTGAAATTCATTTCCTTAAGGTTTCCAGTAGAAATAGATTTCATTAGAGTCTCATGTATTCTATTCGTTTTAACTAGATGAAATTTTTCTTTTTTATATTCAGAATCTGTAGTGTAAATAATACTTAATCCATTAGCGTGAATAATTGATACTTTAGGTAAATCGCAATTCAATACATTTAGTTTGTTTTTCTTTGTTTCGCTTATTGCTGGGTCATAACGTTTAAAGAAATTCAATCGATCTTTTTGATTAATAATAACTGTACCAAGCAATGGCACAATTAATTTTCCATTATTATAGAAACTTGTAAGTGAATCAATATTAAGATAAAATGCAGAGTCACCATACATGGTAGTATTTAACATATTTAAAATACTGTCAGTTAGTTTTCTGTCTTCAAATGACTTGTGTAATTCTTCTTTTGTTAAGAAAAATCCAAAAGGTACAAAGTTGTAGGATGCAACAATACCTCTATTAATAAATTTATCTATTAATTTTGGATGATTAAGTAATGTAGCTTGTGCCTCTTTTCGTGAGAAACTTAACTTACGAGCGTTTTTACTCATCATTGAATTGTAGAAAGAAGATAAATAAGTTTTATGTCTTATATAAGTCATTATTGGGGTACCATCTAATTGAACTGAAAATGTAATTAGAAAATGTCCCTTAAGTAATAGAAAAGAATTAGTGATAGTGTCATCGATTGTCCACAAATTAAAATCGCCAACACGTTGCATAAGTTCAATAGCACGTAAAAAATTCAAACAGAAATCATCATTCGCAGAGTCTAGATAGTCATAGTTAATTAAGTGATTAAAAGACATCTTAGGATAATGGAAAGCACTTAATATTTCAACTTTAGGGAAAATTTCAAAGTAAAATTTATTATAAAATGGAGTAGTGCTATAAAATTCTAGATTTTCATTTTTATAGGTAGTCAAGTAATCTGAACCTAAAATGCAGTACATATTTTGTGTGGCTTTAGCGCCAAGATAACAATGTTCTGTAGTAGGATAATCATTGTTGCGATTATTTACATATGCAAAGTCTTGGTCAAGTGCATATTCAACAGCACAAGTAAGAAACTCTTCTAAATCATTTTTAGTAGAAAAGTTATAAATTATAGGAAAAATATTTTGAAATTTAAAGTAACAATTGTATTCAAAAGTCGCATCAGCTATAAGTTTAGCAACGCGATAACTAAATTCACTTTTTTCTTTTTCAAAGGGCAGCCGATTTCCTGATAAGATTTTACTTAAGCCACTAGGTGACATATCCATTTTCAAAGCAAAATCAGACTTTGAAATCTGAGTTATATTAATTAACTCATCTAATAAATGTCCAGTTTTCATGTTTCTCCTTTAATTATATATAACTTATCTTTATGCCATAATTATATAACATTTTCACTGAAAATAAATTATTATATGAAACTCATGAAAATGTTTTAAAATAGTAAATCGTTTAAAAGTATAGTAAAATTAAATAGATTTATTATAAATGTTAGTCGATAAATCATATGGGGAAGATAAATTATGTATTTAAATGAAAAAGGTATTGCAAAAGATAAAATGAATGCTATAATGATAACAGTTATCAATAAGGAGGTGAAATTATGGTCTATAGACAAACTAAGCAAAGAGAAGAAGTTTTACAAATAGTTCAAGGTGTTAATAAACACATGACAGCAGAAGAAGTTTTTCAAGAAATTTCAAAAAATAACCCGAATATGGGTATCGCAACAGTTTATCGCAACTTGAATCGTTTAGTAGAAATGAACATTATCGCTAGGATAGTAGATAAAGAAATTTGTTACTATGATGGCAATAGCGTTCCTCACTATCATTTGCATTGTGCTCAATGTGGTAAATTTCAAGATGCACCAGTTCAGTATAATAAGCAATTGGATACTGATTTAGAAAAACAGCTTGGTATTGAAATACTTGGCCATAATGTAACCTTTGAATGCATATGTGAAGAATGCACAAAGAAAACTAAAAAAAATTAGGAGGAAAACACACATGGAATTAAAAGGATCTAAAACAGAACAAAACTTACAAACTGCATTTGCTGGAGAAAGCCAAGCTAGAAACAAATATACATTCTTTGCTGCTACAGCACGCAAAGAAGGAATGGAACAAATTGCTTCAATTTTTGAAGAAACAGCACGTAACGAACAAGAACATGCTCGTTTATGGTTCCAAGCATTACATGGTGATAAAATGCCAGATGGTGCAGAAAGTTTAAAACTTGCTGCTGAAGGTGAACATTATGAATGGACTGATATGTATGCAGAATTTGCTGCTACAGCTCGTGAAGAAGGTTTCACTAGAATTGCTGCTCAAATGGACATGGTAGCTAAAATTGAAAAAGAACATGAAGAAAGATATTTAGCTCTTCTTAAGAACGTTGAAGATAATACAGTGTTCAGCAAAACAGAAGATGTTGCTTGGCAATGTGAAATCTGCGGATACACAATGGTAGGAAAAAATGCTCCAGGAGCTTGTCCTCTTTGCGGATATCCAAAGTCATTCTTTGAAGTTAAAAAAACTAATTATTAAGATTTAAATCAAACCTCGTAAAGATATCTATGTAAAGAGAATTTCTTACGAGGTTTTATTATGCTTATTGAGATAGTCAATAAAAGTATAAAGTGATATAATTCAATATATCAAACTATTTATGAGGTGATGATATTGAACGAGATAGTTGTTGAATTGAAAACTAAAGTAATGACCAACAATTTTTTATCACGCGAAGAACATCTAGAAACTTGTAATACTTTACTTAAATATGTTTTAGAAGAAAATAATAATGATGACATTGCATTTGCATATCTTGCACTAGCAAGCTATTACGCTAACATTGCACATGATACAAATGAATTAAATTATTATATGAAAAAAGCTAAAACGGTTTTATCTATGGAACCCAGTGAAAACTTAATAATGTACTATACACTAAAAGCATTAAATGATGGTACAACATTTGATTTGTTAGGTAGGCTTGATTCATATCTTGAAATAATAAGAATTGCAGGTATTCTAGGAATTGAGAGTAGAGCGTATTTTGCATATGGAAATATTGCAGAGTTGTTTAGGCTATGTCAAGATTATGAAACAGCACTTGATTATAGTATTGGAACTTATGAAAAATATAAGTCTTACACAGAGGATTACACAAATAACAAAGTAATAACATTAACGAACATCGTTGAGCTATTAAATTATATTGGCAAGATAGATGATGTTCCTTTTTACATCGAAGAAATTGAAAAGTTAAATTGGAATTCAAAAGTATATCCAATTTTATTAAATATTTGTTACTTAAGATTATATTCAATGTCAAATGATAGTGATAAATCAATTAAATTGAATAATAATTTACTTAATATTCTTTCCGATTTTTCTTCAAGTAAGAGTTTTAAATATGATTGTTTAGCAATCATGGTTGATGCAATGATGCACGTATGTGCGTATGATGAAGTAAACAAATTAATTGTTTACATGGAAGAACTATTTAAGTGCGATGATAAAAGTGAATGGATGCAAATTCAAAAACTAAAAATAGAATATTATGAAAAAACACATAATGATGAAGCATTAAAATATCAATATTTAAAATTCTTAAAAGCATACGAAATAGTTGAAAGCGAAAATAATTTAACTAAGATTGCAGGCATACGAGCACATATAGAAATTCAAAATATTATTAAGAGTGAAGAGAAGTTAATTGATGATAATGCATCGCTGAAGAATGATTCAATGATGGATGTAATGACACAAATATATAATAGAAGATATTTAAATACATTTATTGCAAGTTTGTCTAATGGTAAAATTAAAACTGTTGGATTCGCAATTTTTGATGTAGATTATTTTAAAGAGTATAACGATACATATGGTCATTTATCAGGTGACAAGGTATTGATTGAAATCGCTAATATTTTAAGGAATACTGACAATAATAATATTAAGCCATGTCGTTTTGGTGGGGATGAGTTTATTTGTATATTTATTGATATGAGAGATGAAGAAGTTGAAGCATATATTAAAAAAGTATTGAAGGAACTAAATGAAAAAGCATTACCACACGAATCTAGTAAGTGTTCAAATCATGTAACATTATCTATTGGTTATGGAGTTAGCTCTGTTAATAAAAATCTAAATATAAAAGATCTATTAATGGAGATAGATAATGTTTTATATAACTCAAAGCGTAAAGGTAGAAATACATATACTAAATATGTAAGTGAGGAGTGCAATCATGAGTAAAGTAAATATTCATACAAAACTTCTCGAATATTATTTGCGTATAGATGATAATAAATCAAAAGATTATGAACAAATGAAAATTGATGCAGAGGAATTGTTGAAAAAAGCTTATCAATTGGATGTTCAACATGGACTAGCATACGCCTTTATTCATTTGGCGATTTATTACATAGCTTATCGTAAATTTGATTCTGCTGAGTTTAATTTAAAAAAAGCACATGCAATTTGTGAGAAGAATAATTTTAATGATTTATTAATTCTTTGTTATCGAAACGAAGGCGTATTATGTCAACTTAAAGGTGATAACTTTGGAGCGACTAATGCTTATGATGCAACTTTAGCAATTGCCGAAGAAGAAAATGATTCTGCTACTATTGGAGTTCTATACAATAATATGGCTTACATATTAATGCAATTAAAAGATTTAGAATTTGCCAAAGATTACTTTATAAAAGCATTGGACAAAGTAAGTAAAGTTGATAATCAAGAAATGAACATACTTCAAATATATTTAAACTTAGTAAGAGTAAGTTGTGATATGGATGATGTTGATGGTGCTCGTGAGTATTATGAAAAGGCAAAAAAAATAGAAACTGAAAATAGCTACATAAAATTTATGATGATTACATCGCTTATTAGAATTTATGTTTTAGAAAATAATATTGATGAAATTGAAAAGTTATTAGCTTTCTGTAAATATAAGGCAGAAATATTTGAAGGTAATAAAAATATATTTATTTCGGAATTAATTTTTTTAGCGGAAAGTTTACTGTTAACAGATTTAAGAGAAGAGTGTCGTTCTATACTTACTGATTTGTTTGATGTTATAGATAACGATGATTTGCATTTAAAACTAAGTTATCAAAAATTATTGGTTGATTTTGAAGAAAAATACGATGAAGTGCGAATGGAGACTAGTGCAAATTATTATTATTCACTTATGACTCGTGAGAAACAAGATAATAATAGTATTGCCGAGACATTAAGAAATAGGATTAAACTATTTGAAGTTAGTCAAAAACATTCATTACTTGTAAGGGAAAATGAAAATCTTGAAAAAGAAGCACATTTGGATGAGCTAACAGGGTTATATAATCGCCGGTATTGTGAAAAGCTATTGTTGAAAATCGAAAGTGATAAGAGATTTAAGACTTTTGGCTGTATCATGATCGATGTTGATCATTTTAAAGAATATAATGATACATATGGACATTTAATTGGAGATAAAATCTTAAAACTTATTTCTAGTATATTAGAAAGCCATGCATTCGATGGTATAAGTGTTGGTCGGTATGGAGGGGATGAGTATTATTGCTTATGCTCTGGGAAATCAGATGAAGAAATAAATGGATACTTAAGTGCAGTACTTAATGATGTAAGAGAAAGAAATATCGCTCATATAAAAAATGATAGCGAAATAGTGACAATTACAGCAGGTTTCTGTAATGATGATAAATCGGTCATCGATATTAATGAGATCATGAAAAATGCAGATAAAGCATTGTATTTCGCAAAGGAAAATGGGCGTAATCAGTTTGTTAACTACAAAGATATAAAGTAAGAAAAGCAATCCTTTAGGTATTCACTTAAGGGATTGCTTTATTGTTAGATAACATTACTTGAATTTTTTCTAGTTTGATTATAATGTATAAATGTAGAAGCAGTTAACAGTTTCTATAGATGACAAACTGGGCGAGATTGTTTGCTCCATTGACACACTTATCTAATGATAATGTGTGAGTGGAGCAAAACTAAACCTTGTTCCGTGAAGTTAAGATTTCGATATACAGAATTGAGTATAAGTATTACCCAAATACCTAGTTATTAACCAACTCCCCGTAATATGTCTAGCTAATGAATATCTAGACTCTCCCTTTAGATATTCGAATTAATTGTTTAATGATGTCCTAAATACGTTAAATCTTGACTTCATAAATTGGGACAATATCATTAAGATTTCTTTTGACAAATAAGGTTTATAATCTAGGTGCACCTCATAAAAGTATGAGGTGCATTTTTCTATTCAACAGATACAGCAGTTCCAGACGCAGTAACCATTAACATAGCGTTATCTGCTCCTAATACTTCATAATCAAAGTCAACACCTACAACGGCATTTGCTCCAAGCTTGGATGCGTTGGCTTGTAGTTCATCTAATGCTTGTTGGCGAGCTAAGATAAGTTCGTTTTCATACCCTTCTGAACGGCCACCGAAGAAGTTTCTAAATCCTGCTCCAATATCAGTAATGAAATTTACCCCTGTAATAACTTCGCCAAATACGATTCCGTGATATGTTTTAATAATTTTTCCTTCTATTGAAGGAGTAGTTGTTGTAATCATAATAGATACCTCCTACTACTATTGTACTTGATTTATACAAAAAAATACAAAAAGAAAGAGTATATTATATACTCTTTCTAATTAGCAATTAGCAGTTAAATTAGATTTTTGCTACGTTTGTTGCTTGAGGACCACGGTCACTAGTTGTAACGTCGAAGCTTACTGCTTGACCTTCATCTAATGATTTGAATCCTTCAGTTTGAATTGCAGAGAAATGTACGAAGATGTCTTGACCATCATCACCAGTGATGAATCCGTAACCTTTCTCAGCGTTGAACCATTTTACTTTACCTGTACTCATTTTGTACCTCCATAATTTGTATCGCAAATCTTAAAAAAAAACACATCTCAATCAACACTGACCTCGATGCGAAATCTCTGATATTGCTTGAATACTTGTTTATCATAGCATGGTAAAAGACAAGTGTCAAACGAATAAATGCATAAATAAGGGATTTTAGATACATATTGGAACTATTTAGACATAAAAGTAAATAAATAAAAATAAAAAGCATAAATATAACCAAGGAGTATGGAAGAGTATTAGACAGAATAGTAATAAATAGAAGGATACTTAGTAGAATGTCTTTACACAATAAGACTTCAAATATATAATATCGGTACAGGCAAAGAATAGAAGAGTAACTTATTTTAGAAAGCAAGAGAGTATGTGGTAGGTGTAAACATACATGATAGAATAGGTGAACATGGTCTAGGAGCTGTTCATTTGATATGTAAAATGAAACGTATCTTCGCGTTAAGAGGTTGAGTGTATACTAGTAATAGTATAAATTAAGGTGGTACCGCGTGAATGACGTCCTTATTTAATAAGGGCGTTTTTATATTTTAAGGAGGAAAATAAGATGGAAAACAAAGGAAAGTATTATATAACAACGGCGATTGCTTATACTTCAGGTAAACCTCATATAGGAAATGTCTATGAGATAGTTTTAGCTGATGCAATTGCACGCTACAAACGTTTGGTGGGTTTTGATGTACGTTTCCAAACAGGAACTGATGAACATGGACAAAAGATTGAAGACAAAGCTAAGGCAGCAAACAAAACACCTCAAGAGTTTGTGGATGGAGTGGCAGCGATAATTCGCGAACAGTTCGATGGTATGAATGTATCATATGATAAATTCATGAGAACGACAGACCCATATCATGAAAAACAAGTACAAAAAATATTTAAGAAACTTTATGAAAAAGGGGATATTTATAAATCAGAATATGAAGGACTATATTGTAAGGATTGTGAATCCTTCTTTACTGAGTCACAATTAGTAGATGGAAAGTGTCCAGATTGTGGTAGGGCAGTTCAACCAGCAAAAGAAGAAGCCTATTTCTTTAAAATGAGTAAATATGCTGATCGTTTAATGAAGCATATTGAAGATAATCCTCACTTTATTCAACCAGAATCAAGAAAGAATGAAATGGTAAATAACTTTATTAAGCCAGGTCTTCAAGATTTATGTGTTTCTCGTACATCATTTAAATGGGGAATTCCAGTAGACTTTGATCCTAAACATGTTGTTTATGTATGGATTGATGCACTTACAAACTATATTACAGGATTAGGATTTGATTTGGATGGTAACCATGATCCATTGTTTAATCAATACTGGCCTGCAGATGTACATTTAATTGGTAAAGACATATTACGCTTCCATACAATTTATTGGCCAATTATGTTGATGGCTTTAGATATTGAACTTCCTAAACAAGTTTTTGGACATCCTTGGTTACTTGTGGGAGAAGGGAAGATGAGTAAATCAAAAGGTAATGTAATTTATGCAGATGATTTATGTAGATACTTTGGTGTAGATGCGGTTCGTTATATCATGTTACATGAAATGCCATTTGCACAAGATGGTACAGTAACTTATGAGCTAATGATTGAACGTATCAACTCAGATCTTGCGAATATCTTTGGTAATTTAGTAAATAGAACTGTATCAATGACAAATAAATACTTTGGCGGTTTAGTTGAAAATACAAACTGCAAAGGTGATTTTGATGATGAGTTAATTCAAACTGCAAAAGATACTGTTCTAGCAGTAGATAAAAAAATGGATGAATTAAAGGTTGCGGATGCAATAGATGAAGTCATCACATTGTTAAGAAGAAGTAATAAATATATTGATGAAACAACACCATGGTCATTAGGCAAAGATGAAGCTCAACATGAACGTTTAAAAACAGTGTTATATAATTTGTTAGAAAGTATTCGCTATGCAGCTATTCTATTGAAACCATTCTTACCAGAAACTGCAGAAAAGGTACTTGATCAATTAAATACTCAAAAACGTGATTACGATTCAATTCAAGAGTTTGGATTATTGGAAAGTGGTATCCATGTAACAGATAAACCAGAAATCTTATTTGCTCGTCTTGATGAAAAAGAAACACTTGAGAAGATTGAAGCTGAAACGGTAAAACCACAAGTTAAAGTTTCTAAACTACCAGAAATTACAATTGATGATTTTGCTAAAATTGAAATGGTAGTTGGACAAGTAATTTCATGTGAAAAACATCCAAAGGCGGATAAACTACTTGTATCGCAAATTGATATTGGTGGAGAAGTAAGACAAATTGTATCGGGAATTGCACTAAGTTATACACCGGAAACAATGGTAGGCAAAAAAGTAGTAGTTATTATTAACTTAAAACCTGCAAACTTAAGAGGTGTAGAGTCACAAGGTATGATACTTGCGGGCGCAACAGATAAACAAATAGAAGTACTAAACATTCAAGATTTACCAATTGGAACACAAGTAAAGTAAAGCCTGACAAAATCAGGCTTTCATTATATAAAAGGGGAATAGTTATGAAAACATGTGCAGTAGTAGGAGCAGGACTTAGAGGACAATTTGCTTATCCTCCATACGTGAAAGAATATGGAGGTTTAAAGTTTGTGGCAGTGGCGGATTTAATACCAGGTAGAATTGAATCTTTTAAAAAAGAATATAACATAAGTGATGATATGTGTTTTGAAACAGCGGAGGAATTACTTCAACAACCTAAACTTGCGGATGCGATAATAATCGCAACAATGGATCAAGACCATTATCAAGAAGCAATTTCCGCAATTAAACTTGGTTATGATATTTTATTAGAAAAACCGATATCACCTAGTTTAAAAGAATGTTTAGAAATTGAAAGATTAGCTAAAGAATACAATACAAAAATTATTGTGTGTCATGTTTTACGTTATACTCCATTTTATAAAAAATTAAAAGAATTATTAGATAATAAAATACTTGGGCAAATTATAAATGTGGAAGCAATGGAAAATGTAGGACATTGGCATCAAGCCCATTCATTTGTAAGAGGTAATTGGCGCAATGAAGCAACATCGTCACCAATGATTTTACAAAAATGTTGTCATGATTTAGATATCTATACTTGGTTGATAAACAGTGAAGCTGAGTATTTATCAAGCTTTGGTGATTTAGCTTATTTTAATGAAAGTAATGCACCTAAAGATTCTCCAAAATGTTGTTTAGATAATTGCCCAAATAGAAATAATTGCAGATATGATGTTTATAAAACATATCTAACTGATGATATTGGCTGGCCAACTAATGCAATAGGTACTGATATGAGTATTGAAGGTCGTACTAAGAGTCTAAGAGAAACATCTTATGGTAATTGTGTATTTCATTCAGATAATACAGTTGTTGATCATCAAACGATTAACATAAAATATAAAAATGGTGTAACAATGGTATTCACAATGACAGCATTTACTGAAGACTGTAATCGTACTTTAAGAATTATGGGTACAAAGGGTGAAATCAAAGCGGATATGAATAAGAATTATATAGAATTTATAGATTTCTTAGAGGGCAGGAAAGAAGTGTTTGAAATTGAGAAACAAAGTAAAGGACATGGCGGTGGAGATTTTGGTATCATGCATGACTTTATTGGATTACTCAATGATGAAATGAAAAATACAAATCCAATTACAGGATCAGTCCATTCTCATATATTAGCTTTTGCAGCTGATGAGTCAAGAAATACAAACAAGACAATTAACATAGATGAATTCGTTAAGAAGAATATCTAGAATTCTAATCAAATAAGAATTATTACAAATCCTATTTGAAGAGATTTGAATGATTAGTGGTTAGTATATTTTGTAAAGGAAAGAAGGTAAAATTGTGAAAATATTAGAAACAGATAGATTGCTTATACGTCCATGGGTAATGACTGATTTAAATGATTTTTATGAGTTTGCATCGATGGATGATATAGGAATACATGCAGGTTGGAAAAAACATGAATCAATTGAAACAACTACAACGGTATTAAGAAATTTTATTGAAAACAATCAGGAATATGCAATAGTAAATAAATCTAATAATAAAGTGATTGGATCAATTGCAGCATATAATAATAAATTAGATGTTTACAAACAAATGGATCAAAGAAATATAGAATACTGCTTAAATAAAAATTATTGGGGACAAGGGTTTATGGCTGAAGCAATAAACAGTCTTCATGATTATTTATTTAATGATGTAGGGGTTGATTGTATTTGGGTAGAACATTTTGTTGAGAATAAACGTTCTATGAATGTTATTTTAAAAACAGGATATCAATTTATAGGCGATTCAATTTTTGCATCTGAGAAACTTAATAAAGAATTTAATTGTCATCAATATATTCTTACAAAAGAAGAGTACAAAAAAACAAATGGCATTAAGAAAGAATTTCCAATCCTAGAATTTGATGAAGATCAAGATGCATTTATTAACCCAAGTTTTTTGCAAAATAATTATTTGAAATTTCCACCAAGATTAGTAGTTTGTTTTTTTCACGATGTGATTGATCGACTAGTTGAACAAGGGAAACTTACAAGTTTTGAAGTTATAGAGGGTGAAAATAAAGTTTATATCTACAAGTTTGTAGATGATGATTGTTTAGTGGTTAAAGGATATGTAGGCGGGGCAGGATGTGGTGGAGAGTTAGAAGAGTGTATCGCTCTAGGCTCATCACAAATAACATTTTGTGGTGGTGCAGGATCACTTCATCCTGATATTACAGTAGGTAAAATTGTATTAATTGATTCAGCAATTCGAGATGAAGGATTGTCATATCATTATATGAAACCAAGTAGAGAAGTACATGCTGATCCAAATTTATTAAAATTTACACAAAACTATTTGGATAAAAAGAATATAAGCTATGTCACAGGTAAAGTATGGACAACGGATGCTTTTTATCGTGAGACTAAAGAAAAAATTAAACTAAGAACTTTAGAAAACTGCTTAATGGTTGAAATGGAACAAGCTGGATTATTAGCGCTTACTCATTTTAGAAAAGTAAATTATGCGGCATTAATTTATGGTGGTGATGACCTAACTAAAAATGAATGGGATAATAGGGATTGGAAGTCTAGAAAAGATGTGAGAGAAAATTTGCTATATCTATGTAAAGATCTCTCAGAAGAAATGGATAAAAATTTCAAGAGGTAATATAATGGCAATGTGGAATTTGTGGCATGGATGTCATAAAAAAAGTGAAGGATGTTTGAATTGCTACATGTTTCGTGGTGATTTTAAACGTGGAAATAATCCGGAAGATATCCATAAAACTAATTCTTTCTATGCGCCAATTGCTAAAAATCGTAAGGGCGAATATAAAATTAAAAAAGGTTCCATGATATGGACTTGTTTTACATCTGATTTCTTTTTAGAGGAAGCGGATGAATGGCGAGATGAAGCATGGGAAATAATAAAGGAAAGAAGCGATTGTGAGTTTTTCTTTATCACTAAACGCCCAGAAAGAATTAAAGACCATCTTCCAAATGATTGGTTAGATGGATACGATAATGTATGGATTGGGGTAACATGTGAGACGCAGAAAAGAGCAGACGAAAGATTACCTATATTTAAAACGTTACCAATAAAGAAAAAGAATATTATTTGTGAACCGATGTTAGAAAAAGTAGATTTTAGTAAATACTTAGATGATGATATTTATCAGCTTGTATGTGGGGGAGAGTCAGGTAGTAATGCAAGACCTTGTTATTATGATTGGATACTGGATTTAAAAAGACAATGTGAAGAATCTGGCGTTAATTTTTGGTTTAAACAGACAGGCTACAGATTTGTAAAAGATGGAAAGATGTATTTAGTTCCAAGAAAATTTCAGCATCAACAAGCTAGAAAAGCTAATTTGTAAAGCCGACAGAAATGTTGGTTTTATTTTTCAATTAAATATGACAATAGATGTCAAGATATGTGTATAATAATTGAAAAGAGGTAAAGTTATGTCGGCTGAAAGATTATTTAAGATTTTGAATCGTTTAATTGATAAAAACACATGTACAGCACAAGAACTAGCTGAAGAACTAGAGGTTTCAGTACGAACTATTTATCGTGATATTGATACATTAACATTATCTGGAGTTCCGCTAATTACAACTCAGGGTAAAGGTGGAGGTATCACTTTGCTGGATAATCATATTTTAAATAAAACCATGTTAACATCTTTTGAACAGGATCAAATAATAACTGCGTTGCAAGGTATGCAAGGGGCAACTGCCCATTCAAATGAATTAATATTAAAACTAAAAAACTTATTTCATAAAGAAACAAGTGATTGGATTGAAGTTAGTTTGAATGAATGGGGAATGACAAATAATTACTTTGAAATATTAAAAGAAGCAATATTAAAAAAACAGGTAGTTGAATTAACTTATTGGGGAACAAGTGGAAATAAAACTGTGCGTAAAATTAAACCAGCAAAATTAGTTTTTAAAGGTAGGGGTTGGTATGTTCAGGGGTATTGTTTAACTAGGAATGACTATCGTATATTTAAATTAGTAAGAATAGAAAAAATAGAAGTTTTAGACGAAACATTTACAGAACAATTGAATCCACCAAGTATTGAAAGTATAGATATAACTCATAATAAAAAAGTAATACTAAGTTTTGATTATCGAGTACAGAATAGGGTTGTTGAGGAATTTGATAATAATCAAATAAAGTATTTGGAAAATGAGATAGTGGTAGAAACATCTTTTCCTGTTGATATGTGGCTAAAAGAATACATATTATCATTTGGATCAGCAGTAAGAGTTATTGAACCAATGCAAATGAAACTAGAAGTGGAAAAAGAAATAAAAAAAATGATGAAACTTATTAATAACTGACAAAAGATGTCTAGTTTAGTAGTAGATAATAGAACTACGAAAAGGAGATATAAAAATGAAAATATGTCAAAGTTGTGGAATGCCACTAAATGAAGATTTGTTTGGAAAGAATAGTGATGGTACTAATAACGAAGATTACTGTTTGTATTGTTATGAGGATGGAAGGTTTACGGTAGATTGTACAATTGCTGAAATGATTGATTTCTGTATTCCTCATATGGAGGGAATGAGTGAGGATGAGGCAAGAAAAATGATGAATGAGATGTTGCCTCAATTAAAAAGATGGAAAAAAGCGTAGATTATAAAAAACTGGAAAAAGAATACTACATTCCATCTACGACACCGAGTATCATTACGATACCGAGTATGAAATTCATTATGATTGATGGCGAAGGAAATCCCAACACATCACAAAGTTATAAGGATGCATTAGAAGCTCTTTATGGATTATCATATTGCATAAAAATGAGTAAGATGAGTGGGAACCAACCAGAAGGATATTTTGACTATGTTGTACCACCACTTGAAGGATATTGGAGCGTAAACGATGGGCATTTCAATGGTATTAATGAGTTAAGAAAAGATAAATTTACCTGGACTTCGTTGATTCGCCAACCTGATTTTGTAACAAAAGAAGTATTTGAAAAAGCTAAAGAACAACTTAAGAAGAAAAAGCCAAATATTGATTTATCAAAGTGTTATTTTGGTGAAGTAGAAGAAGGATTGTGTGCTCAAGTAATGCATATAGGTCCATATGATAATGAACCAGAGACTATCGGAAAACTCGTAAACTTCATTATGCAGGAAGGTTATGAAGAAGACTTCACAACCCGAAGACACCATGAAATTTATTTAGGTGATCCAAGGAAAACGAAACCCGAAAATCTAAAAACAGTTATACGTCATCCAATTAAGGAGATTTAGATTATGTTAATTGAACATATCGATTTAAATCAAATAATATCTGTTGTTGGCAAAGATAAAGCTAAGCTTTTTAAAGAATTAACAGATATGATAAATAAGAAATATAATTTAGAAATTAGTTGGTTTGATGGTGGAAAGAAATGGGTATATGAATGTAAATACAAAAAAGGTAGTAAAACAGTCTGTTCATTTCTACTACGTGATAATACTTTGGGATTTATGATAATCTTTGGTAAAGATGAAAGAGAAAATGTAGAGGTATTACGACCAAATCTTTCAAAAGAAGTTATGAAAGTATATGATGATACAACAGTTTATCATGATGGAAAATGGGTTTTGTTTGAATTAGAAGATAGCTTGTATAATGAGGAACTATTAAAATTGCTTACAATAAAGAGAAAGCCAAAGATTTAGCTTTCTCTATTTTATTTTATTGAATTGGGTAACAAATTTCTGTTACGAATTCATTAGGGTTTTGCGTTTGACTGTAACCTACATGATAGATTGAAAAGTCCGGTCCTGCAATCTCATAATTATGTTCAGAAATCCAGTTAGCGATATGAATACATACCTCAGTAATATTTTCGTATCCTCCAGTAAAAGTTACCGATGCTACTTTAACTGGATCAATTCTCTTGAACTTAATATTCTCTGTATCTTTGTATTGACCAACAACATCCATTCTAATTTCTACATCTACGTCTGTTTCTTTGTATCCATCATCAAAGAATACAGCCATTCCTTTTGAATCGGTTGGATATTGGATATCCATGTTTAGCGAATGTAATTCTTCCATTAAACCTTTCCATAATAATCCTTCGTGTTGGTATGTAGGTATAATTCCTCTTTTACACATCATATTACGTGCGGGTAAATCTTTAACTTCAACTTTATAACTCATCAACATTTCCTCCTGTTTGATTTTGTTTATTGTTTTGGTTAAAGAATCAATTTTTTCAATTAATGATGACTGTTCATCTTTCATTTCTTCTAATTGAGATTGTAGATATTGAACAATGTCATCTCCATCAAGATAAGTAGATAGAATACGTTTTATTTTCGCAGTAGAAAAACCAAGGTAACTTAAATAATGAATATGTAACGCTAATCGTAGTTGTGTGGATTCATAGTAACGGTATCCATTATCTTTTACTACACAAGGTTTTAATAAGTCTTGTTCATCATAAAAACGTAGCATTCTAATGCTGATTCTAGATAGTTTTGAAAAGTCTGATATCTTTAACATGGGAGGACCTCCTCTTGAGCTCATCTTTAGTTTAAAGTATATCATCATGTTAGAGTCAACACTAAAAATTATTTTATTTCTTATAGAGCTAAAATATAAATTTGACAGATATTTTTTTCATCCCACAATTCTGGGAATGCTTCCAATTCTTTAAATCCTAATGTTCTATAAAAATGGTTTGTTTTATCATAGTGAGGATAGACACCTTCCTTGACAGTCTTAACTTGAATAAATGAAAATCCATGGTCTAATGCATATGATTTGAAAACTTCAAACAAGCTAGTTCCTATTCCTTTTCCCATGTAGTTTGAATTAACACCAATTACATAGATTTCAGCAGTATGCTGGCTCGTAGCTTTTAAGGAGATAAAAGCTACAGGTTTCTGGTTATCTAGGTATGTCCATAATGGGTATTTTCTATTGTTAGTAGCATATTCATCAATAGCTTCGGGAATACCAAACCAATCAGGTAATTCATTAAGAATTAGTCTAGTGATTTCTTCTTTACTATTAGAATCTTCAATTAATTTAATCACATATTTTCTCCATTTGTATTTGCGTTAAGATTTTATCTGCCTCTTCTTTACCGATGCAGTTTTCGATTATCTTGCAAGCAAATTCAATCGCAGCACCTAAGCCTACTCCGGTAATAATATTGCCGTCTTGGACAACTGTATCATCAATTAAATTTGCACCAATACATTTATCTTTAAATGTAGGGAAGCAAGTTGCATTTTTATTTTGCAATAGACCTAGTTGGCCAAGGATACTTGGTGCAGCACAAATAGCACAAATAAGTTTGTTTTGTTCGTTATGCTTTTTAATAATTGTTTTTAGTCTTTCGTTATCTTGTAAGTTTTTTGTTCCAGGCATTCCTCCTGGCAGTACTAATACATCGTATTCATGGAAATTAGTATCAATAAAACAATCATCTGCAGTAATAGTTACATTGTGAGAACTTTTAACTTCCAAGGTATCATTCATTGAAATGATATCAATTTCCATATTCGCTCTGCGTAATAAATCAACAACAAGTAATGCTTCACATTCTTCAAATCCATTGGCACAAAATATAGCTGTTTTCATTGGGTATCTCCTCGTTTCTAAACAACGTTGTATTTTAGTTCTTTTGTTTGGTTGATAAGTAATATGAGCATTGTCCAATATACTCATAAATTCATCAAAAGTATTGATAGTGGAATCTTTTAACTCATACTCTACTTCATAGTCAGTTATTCCATTATACTCATTCTTATCTATACATAACTCAGCATGAGATAGTTGTACAAGGTGGCGATAGGTATGTAGTTCACCTACACATCTTGGATTAACAATGTCATACTTTACAAAACATTCTTGTATTAATGGTTCATTAATATCGAATCTAGAAATAGGAAATTCTATTTCTTGATGACCATTACTTTGTTTAATTTTAAGTGTAAATATAAACTTATTATCTATTTTGCGAATACGACAGCCCATACGCCTTTCTTTAAGAGATGGGGTGGTATCAAAATAGTAATTAGTTTGTGAGATCAACTCGTGATTAGGATAACTATCGAGAAGAAGATTAAACTCTTCTTCAGTTAATAATACTTTGTATTCAATCTCTAATTTTGATTGCATTTAATCACTTCCTTCTATGATATAATATCACATATAAGGAAGTGATTTCATGAAGTCTTTTGTTGTGGTGCATCGGCCCGACTCTCAATCAGAGGAACTAGCTGGATATTTAAGGGATAAACTTAGTAAATATTTACAATACGATGAGGAACATCCAGACTATTGTTTTACAATAGGCGGAGATGGGACTTTTATTTATGCAATTCATCAGTATCATAATCAATTAGATACAATGAGTTTTGTGGGAATACACAGTGGTACTTTAGGTTTTTTTACGGATTATCGTAATAATGATATCGATCAATTAATTAAAGAAGTGGTTGAAAAAGAGGGTAAGATTGTGGAATCACAATTACTAGAGATTTCAATTGATGGTTGTATTGTAGAATATGCGATAAATGAAATGCGTGTAGAAAATAGTATGCGTACGCAAATATTAGATATTTATATTAATAACGAGAAGTTAGAAACATATAGAGGGACTGGGATTTGTGTTTGTACACAACTAGGATCTACTGCATACAATCGTTCGGTACAAGGGGCAGTAATTCAAGAAGGATTACCGGTAATCCAAATAGCAGAGATAGCGGGGATCCATCATCGTGAATTTCAATCGCTTGGATCACCTATTGTTTTAAAAGAGGATAGTGTAGTTAAATTAGTATCTGATAATTTTGAAGGGGCATTATTGTGCACAGATTCAACTTGTCAAAAGTTAGATGGAAAAAAGGAAGTAGTGTGTCGATTAAGTAAAAAGAGTGTTAGAATGATGCGTTATCGTGATGTTTCATATATAGAAAGATTGAAGTCTTTGTTCTAATGATAGGGATAGCGGCGATAAAAGACTATATGCCTTTTGATCAACAAGAGGAAATAACAAAAGAACATATCCTAAAGTGTGCTAGTATGTATGACAATATATTTACTCGTGAGTGTGAAGTGGGGCATATGACGAGCACAGGCTTTGTAATAAACAAAGAACACAATAAAGTTTTAATGGCATTTCATAATATATATCAGTCTTATTCTTGGACAGGCGGTCATAATGATGGAGATGAAGACTGGTTAAGGGTAGCAGAGAAAGAAGTATTGGAAGAAACAGGATTAGCTAGTGCTAAATGCATATCATCAATTATTTCGTTAGATGATTTACCAGTTCAAGAACATATGAAAAGAGGTAAATTAGTTAAGGAACATCGTCATTATAATGTTACATATGTTTTTGAGGCTGATGAAAATGCATCTATATGTATCAAAGAAGATGAAAATAGTGCATTAAAATGGATACCGTTTAATGAAATAGAACAATGGATTAGTGAACAAGAAATGATTCCAGTATATAATAAAATAATCAAGAGAATCGAGCAGTTATAAAACGGCCTTACATTGAATCGAGAAGGCAAAAATGATATGATAGACAGCGAGGTGGGCGTATGAAGAGATGGCATGCATTTTATGAAGCTTTACAATTACCATTGAAAATGCTTTTTCTTGCAATCCTATTTTTAGGGATAGGGAATTTAATAACTAATCAAGTGTTCAGTCCATATTGGACAATTGATAATCAATATGTAATTTTATTTGCAGAAGCAATCACAAGAATAGGAACTTTCTTGGTAGTATATTTTCCGTTTATTTTCTTCTTGCGTTTAGTATCAAGAAAAAGTAATGGTATAACAACAATCCTAATTGGGATTATGGGTTATTTTACATTTATCATTTTTACAATATTCTTTGCAAGTAATACATTACCTAGTGCTGCATTTTCATCGATATTTGGAATATCACTTCCATCATCACAGTTAGCGGCATTTGCAGGAAAAGTACAATACCCTGTACAAACAGGGATGGTAGGTGTAATTTTAATCACAATAACTACAAGAATTGCTTATAAACAATCAAGAAATAAATCAGCTTATGGTTTACTTGCATTTGTTGATCGAGATATGTGGGCAATGATATTGAATTTTATTTATTCAATTGCAATGGCATTTATTATTTGTTTTGTATGGCAATATTTATTTCAAAGTATTGATCAAATATCTAGATTTATTGCGAGTGATATTTCTAATCCTATCAATATATTTATTTATGGGGTTGCAGATAGAGTATTCTCAGTGTTTGGATTAGGATCTTTTATTAGACAACCGTTCTGGTTTGGTAATCTTGGGGGTTCTTGGATTAACCTAGTGGGAGAAAGCGTTGCGGGTGATGTTGGTATTTGGACAACAATGGTATCTCAAAACTTAGTTCCAGCTACAGCAGGAAGATTTATAACACCGTATTATGTATTAAATATATTTGCAGTTCCAGGTATGATTTGGGCGTTCTATGCTACATATACTGATAAAGTGGAAAAGCGTAGAATCAGATTATTCTTTGTTCTTGCGACAATATTGTCAATCTTTGCAGGTACATTGTTACCGCTAGAAATAATGCTTCTATTATTGTGTCCTTTATTATTTTTATTTCATGTTACATATACTGGAATTTTATTTGGATTATTCCAAGCATTAAAAGTAGCATTAGGATTTAGTTATTTTGGTAATGTTAATGTTGGCTTACCTGGTAATTTACTGGAATTTATGAATTTTGCACGTAATCCTAATTATAGTCATGTAATCTTAACGATATGTGTCGTTGGTGTAATTAGCTTGATTATCTATTTCTTAATTACTCGTTTATACTTTAAATATTTAGCTATTGATTTATTTAATAACGGTACGAGTAGAAATATTATTGATAAAACAATTGATGCGATGGGTGGGACATCTAATATAAAGATGTTACATGCTTCGGTTAATAGATTAACTATCCAAGTTTTTGATCCAAGCATCTTAAAGTTATCGATTCTAGCTGATTTAGGAGCGACCCGAATAGTAGAGACTAGAGCAGGATATTCTATCGATTATGGTTCAGGTTCGACCATGATAAAACGAGGAATTGAAAAGCAATTAAGAGCTGTTCAAAAGAGCGCATAAACCATCAGAGATGATGGTTTTATTTTAAAAGTTGCATAATATTGTTGTGCAATGTAAACTAATTAAATGCAAAGTGAGGCCATAGTTATGAAAGAAAAAACAGGAATATTACCTATAATAACAATAATTTTACGTTATATTGCAACGGCGGTATGCATAGCTATAGGGATATTTATTAGTACTGGTGGTACAAATTCAATGGTGGGGGCAACGATGGCGTTTGTTTGTGCAATCATGATTTGTCCTTTATTAGATACAGTAATGAAATTAATGAACTTACATTATGAGACATCTTTAAAGGCGCTAGTAGTTATAATTATGGTAATTGTAGATATTATATTTTCTAAGAGTACATATTGGTTCTGGATTAATATTGGAGTTTCTCTTGTATTAATCATATTATTTGGATTTTTATCTAATATTAAAAAAGTAATTAAACCATCGTTTGATGATGACGACGACGATGATGAAGAAGAGGAAGACCAATATATTGAACAACCTCGCTATAGTAACTATGTTTCTAAAAAAGAAGTAGTTGAGCCTAAAAAAGAAAAACCATTATTAGAAAAATTGTCTATTTTTGAGGAAGAAGAACCTGTTCGTTCTCCTAAGAAAATAGAATCATTAAATAGCCCAGAGTTATGTTACGAATATATTATGAATCATGGTTATGGCCAAGGATTTGATGAATGGGTAATTAAGGATAATATGGCACTGGTACTTGCTGCATTAGCTCCAAATGAAAAAATATTATTCTGTTTTATGGGGAATCATCAATATAAATCAGAGTTTGATCACCTAGGCGCTTTTGGCTATGCATTGACCAATCGCCGATTAATATTCGCTAGAAAAGGTGAAAATGGTCAAACTATTCAAGCTATGGCACTTCCTAAGATGGAACGTGTAACACTTAAAAAGGGTTTAGTAGATAGTGTAATGACAGTTGAGACAGCTAAAGCTACTGTGGCAATTGGCATGGATAATGATAGTTGTCGTAAGATTGCAGCTAGAATTCATCGTTTTATAGAGGAAATCAAACGTTTAAAAGAAAGACAACATATTCAACATTAAAACAAGCGATTTTAATGTGCTAATAACTAAATGAGAATATATAAGCAGATGTGCCAATTAAAGACTGATAAGGGCTAAGAATTTTGACATCAAAGTATTGATTTGGTATAATGTAAAAGCGCGAAAAGGAGAAGTAAACATGAAAAAATTCATTTTTACACTCTGTTTATTGGTGAGTTTTATTGGCTTAACAGGCTTTAAAGCAGAAGAGTTTTCCATTGAAAATTTAGATCAATATAACAAAGAGTTTAAAACCGAAGAAATTGAAGTGTGTTCAACTTCTTCAACAAAAACGTATATGCCGTACACAGCAATTACAGCAACTGGTTCAAAACAGTATAAGTATATTCAAGAACATATGACTGTAGATCAAACTACTGGTATGTTATATGATGAGGATGGATTTATCGGAGCAGCACTTGGGTATAGTTTTGGTGAGATTGGTACGCGTTACTATTTCACTCTTGATTCAGGTATTATCCTTCCAATTGTAAAAATAGATGCGAAAGCTTCACAGGATGCACCTAACGGGTGTTCACATTCAGCTGATGCTAGTGTAATTGAATTTGTAATAGATTCTAGTGTTGCTACTGAATACTTCGGTGCTGGGCCAACGGGACTTGTAAATCAAGGAAATTTCAATAACGATTCTAGATTAAAGGGTAACATCGAGAAGATTGAAAAAGTATTAAGTGAAAAGATTGAAGAAGGTGTCTACTATGAAACTACAGTAGATACACAAGAAATAGAAAAAAATATCATTGGGCAGGCGGATACAGAACTTGCACTTGAAGGTGGAATCAAATAAGTAGAGTTACTAAATTCTACTTTTTTTTATGAAAAAACGAACAAATATATCAAAAATACCTCATCTAACCACAATATAACCGTAAAATTGGTAACATAGATGTAACCAAATGCATTATTCCAACAATAAAAGTAAAAAATCAGGGAGATAGATATGAAGTTAATAAAAAAATTGTTATTTAAAAGCACTCGCAACATAGGAAGTGCATTTTTAATATCGCTAATAGTAGGGATAGTTATTCTACTTATTTCGATTTTCGGCAAGAATGATAGTAATGAATCATTAGAAGTATTCTTCATTGTGTTAAATATTTTTGTAATTTATGTTTGTTTAATTACATTAGTATTATTTATTGCATCAGGAAGTCGTTATTTAATAGCTATCAATAGATTTAAAAAAGGCATTCAAGAAGATGACATTTATGTAGAAGATGAAGATTTTGAGAAGTTACACCAAAGAGTTTATATATCTAAAAACTATATACTGCATACGCAAATGTCAGCTGGATTTGTACTACATCGCTCTTGGGTAACATCTTGTAAAGAAAAAACAATCTTTAGAGGGAACATATGTGTTCCTGTTATCGAGTTTATTGCAAAGAATAAAACATATTTAATTTCTTATACTAGAAATAAAAAAGATGATCGTGACCTTGTTATGACCGTATTAAAAACAAAGCTTGATGCAAGTTGTATTGATTATGATAATGAGATAAAATCGCAAGAAAATACAAATCATTCGACAATAAACTTTAAAGAGAAACAAGGTGGTTTAAATTTAATTGGATTTATTGCAATATCGTCGGTATTATTCCTGATATTTGGATTTGGATATTCAATTATTCGTGGAAATAAACCAAATTATAGTAAGCCAATAATAAGCAATGATGATAATACAAATACTCACGAAGAATCGTCAATTTATAGAGCGGTAGATTTTACTGAAAATGGTGAAATTGAGCTTAATTATGAAATAGAAGATGGAGTAACAGTTTTATACTTTTATAATAATTCTGATTATGTGTTTAAAGCTAATGCAACCATTGCATTTGGCAATGATGTTATGGAAGATGTAGAAACTTACTGGATAAGACCACAAGGATTTGATTATATAGATCTTGAAAATGTTGGAGATCCTACTGAATATCGTTTCAATACTGAACTGTATCGTGAGATTATAACACCAGCATCTATTGACTACTTAATTTATCCATCGAGTTTATTGGATACTTACGCATACGATATAGTAATTGATGGTGATAATAGTTTAGAGAATGTAATAGATATCGCGATTGATCAAGCTATTTATACAGAAATGGAAGAATTGAGCGCATTAACCTTGTTAGTTCATTCAATGGATATTGATACATTTATGACAGAAAATCCACCGGAAGACTTAAGTACATTAATTTACATAGTTGAAATTGATGTACCAACACAAACAGTAGTAATTTATGAGGCAACTGGGGATGAACCAAAAGAGTTAGAAAAATTTAATTATGAGGAGAAATATTATGAACGATAGTACATATTTTGAAGAGTATTCAATCCAAAAGCATTTAGTGAAATGCTTTGTATGGATGGCATTTGGATTTACATCGATTTTATTCTTTAGTTTAGTAGTAATTGGTAATACGATGAAATTAGATTTAACAAAGTATTCTTCTTTAATTGTAGGGGCGTTAATCACATTAATTGTTATATCAGTAATTGGTATATTCTTAAATATTCCATCATTTGATATCTATGTATGTTATGCAGGGGTATTTATTTTCTTAATTATTACAGCATATGATGTACAAAAGATTAAACAAAATTATGAAATTGCACGACAAGATGATGAAATGCTAGGTAAACTAGCAATCTATGGTGCGTTTGAATTATATTTAGATTTTATTAATATCTTCTTATATGTTCTACGTATCTTAGGTAAAAGAAAGTAATTGTCGGGTTAATTTGATAATAAAAAAAGGGAGAAAAAACATGAAAAAATTATTAGTAAGTTTATTAGCATTAGTTCTTATTGCAGGTTGTAGTTCAAAACCAGCAGAAACACCAGAACCAACTGCAACACCTGAAGAAACACCAGCAGAAACACCAGAAACAGAAGCAGAAACAGCTTATGAATTAGGCGTTTGGGAAGATACAAACTTTTCAAGTAAGACATTAAATATGCGTTTAACATTACCAGAGGGATGGACAGTTGAAAGTTCAGATTATCAACAAGCAGTTCTTGATGCAGGTGCTGAAGTAATGGATACCGATAAAGAAGATTTACAAGAAACATATTTGGAGTTTTTCTTAAAAGGACCAGACCAAGCATCTAGTATTCAAGGTATGTCACAGTATGTAGGGCCAGCAGGAAAAACATTTACACTAGGTTTATTAACTGAAACACTTAAGAGTCAACTTACTTCAGTAGAAGATTTTACTTATGAAGTTAAAGATGAAGGTACTGTAACAATTGGTGGAGAAGAATATGGATTTCTATATTTAGAAGAAACAAATTATGCACTTCATCAAAAGGTTTACTTTAGAGTAGTTGGTGAATATTTGTTCAATCTTACTGTAAGTACTTCACTTGAAGGCTTAGAAGTTACAGATGCATTTATTAGCAGTATTCAAACATACTAAGGTAATGAATATGATTAAAAAAATTGCACTAGTAGCACTATCGCTAATCTTACTTAGTGGATGTAGTGGTGCTGGAAAGAAACCTACTTTAGTAAATCAAAAAGAAGATGATGAAGCATATTCAATGTTGATGCAAGCTAACTTACTATCCGATGATGCATTTGCACCAACTGAAGTGGAAACAATAAAAATGATTGCATATATACCAGAAACAGCTAATTCGAATAGCTATGGTGATGGAATATATACTTATTCAAGTGGTATTAGTTTTACAGTTAGTTTAAATGATTATTTATTTGATTATGGAAAATATGCTGATGAAGCGATATTGGATTATAAAACGGATGTAGAGGATACATATGATTTGCTAGAAACCGTTTCAATTTCAGATATTACTTTTAATGAAGATCGTACTATTGCGTATTTTGATGCAGTACAATTGATAGAAAACTATGAATATGAAGCAACTGGACAATATACATTTATTTATCTACAAGAAGTTGGACCTAATCAACGTATATCTGTTCGAGTTACTATTGATTTAGCTGAGTGCGATAAATTTACTTCAGATATTTTAAATCAAATTGAAGAGTATTATGGCTTTATAATGAATTTTAATCAAGATGAAATTAAAGCAGCACAAGATGAGTATAACAATAATTTACCAGATGTTAGAAAAATTAGTGCTGGTGGAGTTAAATTTGAATTACCACGCTTTTATGAAGAAGATTATGCAGAAACAGATTATGCAGAAGATTACTATGCATATGGTTTAAACGGAGATGCATATGATGCTGAAAATAATATTTCATTCAATGTATTAGCTCAAGAAGAGTTAGTAGTAAATGAAGAAGATTTAATTTCAGTAGTTAATGAATTGTTTGTTGATGAACCATTGAAAGCGGAAGTAGGGAAATCTGATTTTCAATCAGCAGGAAAAGTAATAGTAAGTGTTAAATTGTCTTCAGATGATTTAATACGCCAAGGTTATATCGTTTATGCGGATGATTTACTAGTGTATGTTTATACTGATGGTAGTGGTTCGATAAGTGATGAACAATTGGAAGTAGTACACCATTTTATCGATACAATGGAGAATGCATACTAGTTAAAAATTTAATAAACTTGACAAACAGTTGAGTCATGATAAACTATGAATGTAAAAATAAAACTTGCCTGTTGCTGATGGTATGTGAGCACACAATGTAACAGGAATAACAAGTCAGGTCGACCATCTGGGCAATTCAATATCTTTTGGATTGCCTTTTGTTTATACTAGTGCGTAGGAGGTAAAAGTATATGGATGCTTATCGTGGATTTAAAGGTGGAAAATGGCAAGAATCAATTGATGTTAGAGACTTTATTCTTTCGAATTACAAAGAATATAGAGGTGATGATCAATTCTTAAAAGATGCGACAGATCGTACTAATAAATTGATGGAAGAAGTGAATGTACTTCTAAAAAAAGAACATGAAAACAATGGTGTTTTAAGTGTTGATACAGAAGTAATAACTTCACTTACTAATTTCAAACCTGGATATATTAATAAAGAATTAGAAATTATTGTAGGATTACAAACAGATGAACCACTAAAACGTGGAATTAATCCATTTGGTGGTATGCGTATGGCTAGAAGTGCAGTAGAGTCATATGGCTATAAAGTGTCTGATGATATTGAAGAACAATTTAAATATAAAACAACTCATAATGATGGGGTTTTTAGAGCTTATACTGATGAAATGCGTACAGCACGTAAAGTAGGACTAATTACAGGACTTCCTGATGCCTATGGTAGAGGTCGAATTATTGGCGATTATCGTAGAGTTGCGTTGTATGGTATTGATCACTTGATTGATGAAAAGAAAAAAGATAAAAATCTTCTTGGTCAACAATCTTTAGGGCAAGATGAAATTCGTCAATTAGAGGAACTATTCCAACAAATTACTTTCTTAGGCAAACTAAAAGAAATGGCACAAATGCATGGATTTGATATCTCAAAGCCAGCTACTAATGCAAAAGAAGCTATTCAATGGACATATTTTGCATATCTTGGTGCAATTAAAGAACAAAATGGTGCAGCAATGTCATTGGGTAGAGTAAGCACTTTCTTTGATATTTATTTTGAAAGAGATATTGAAGAAGGCATTTTAACTGAAGTTGAAGCACAGGAATTGATGGATCAATTTGTAATTAAATTGCGTTTAGCACGTCACTTAAGAACACCAGATTACAATGAATTATTTGGCGGTGATCCAATGTGGATTACTGAGGTATTGGGTGGTATGGCTACTGATGGTAGAAGTTTGGTTACTAAATCATCATTTAGAATGTTACATACACTTATTACTTTAGGTTCTGCTCCTGAGCCAAACTTAACTATTTTATGGTCACAAAAATTACCAGAAGGATTCAAAAACTTTTGTAGTAAAATATCGATTTTAACAGATTCAATTCAATATGAAAATGATGATGTAATGCGTCCAATTTATGGAGATGATTACGCTATTGCTTGTTGTGTATCGGCAATGAAAATAGGTAAACAAATGCAATTTTTTGGAGCACGATGCAACCTACCTAAGTTATTATTACTGGCTTTAAATGGTGGTATTGAAGAGAAAAAAGGTCTTGAACTTGGACCGAAAATGGATTCTGTTAAAGATAATGAACAATTAAACTATGATGAAGTTGTTAAACGTTTAGATGAGTATATGTCATGGCTTGCTGGCTTGTATGTAAATACAATGAATATTATCCACTATATGCATGATAAATATGCTTATGAGAAAACACAAATGGCATTGCATGATACAGAAGTAGAACGTTTTATGGCGTTTGGAGTGGCTGGTTTATCAGTTATTGCTGATTCATTGAGTGCAATTAAATATGCTAAAGTTACACCTATCAAAGGTGAAACAGGTATCATTGAAGACTTTACTATTGAGGGCGATTTCCCTAAATATGGTAATGATGATGATCGCGTAGATATAATCGCAAAAGATATCGTTGAAAAGTTTATAACTGAATTAAGAAAACATAAGACATATAGAAATGCAATTCATACATTATCAGTATTAACAATTACATCAAATGTAGTATATGGTAAGAAAACTGGTTCTACACCTGATGGAAGAAAAGCAGGGGAAGCTTTTGCGCCTGGTGCAAATCCTATGCATAATCGTGAAACAAGTGGTGCTGTTGCGGCACTTAATAGCGTTGCTAAGATTCCATATGAAGCTTGTCGTGATGGTATTTCAAATACGTTCTCAATTGTACCAAGTTCTCTTGGTTCAAAAGAAGATGAGCGCATCTGTAATTTGACAAATTTATTGGATGGATATTTTGTGCAAAATGCACATCACTTAAATGTTAATGTATTAAATAAGGAACAATTAATTGATGCATATGAAAATCCTGATAAATACCCTAACTTAACAATACGTGTTTCTGGTTATGCGGTTAATTTTCATCGTCTATCACGCGAACAACAAAAAGAAGTAATTCAACGTACATTCCATACAACATTATGATTGGTAGAATAAATTCATTTCATTCTTTTTCTACAAGTGATGGACCAGGTATTCGAGCTGTAATCTTTATGCAAGGTTGTCCTTTGCGTTGCAAATGTTGTCATAATCCTGAGACTTGGGCAATGCAGGGTGGCAAAGAAATGAGCGTAAATGACCTACTTAATAAAATAAGTAGGGGATTAAGCTATTATAAAACAGGCGGTGTGACTTGTAGTGGTGGTGAAGCTATTCTGCAAGCCCCATTTGTAAGTGAATTGTTCAAACGATGTCATGAAGAGTTAAATCTTCATACTACTCTTGATACAAGTGGTTGCGTTTTAAATGATGATGTTAAAGATTTGTTGAAAAATACAGATTTGGTATTGTTAGATATTAAAATGACTACTGAAGCTAAGTATCAAGATTTTGCAAAAGGTTCATTAAATCAAACCCTACGTTTTTTGGATTATCTAGAAGAGAATAAAATAAAAACATGGATTAGACATGTTGTAATACCTACAGTCAATGACACTGAGGAAGAGACAAAAGCATTGAAAATATTGCTTCAAAACTATACATGTATAGAAAAAGTTGATTTCTTACCATTTCGATCACTTTGTGACTCTAAGTATGAAGAATTAAATATAGATTTTCCATACATTGATATTAAAGATGCGACTGATAAAGATATCGAAAGAATTGAACAGTGGTATAAATAATTTGAGGACTATTCATTTAGAATAGTCTTTTTCTTGTGATGGGTGAAGTGTATAAATATACGAATTCAATAATTAGAGTTATACTAAAAAAGAAAGAAGGATAATTGTATGGAAAGAACACAAGGGAAATTAATACGGCAATATATAGGTATTGGATCTTTAGCGTTTACAGCTGTTTTATACATAGTATCAGGAGTTGCGTTTTTAGTATGGAAAAGTGAAATACCACAAATAGTTAAGTTTGTAATATTTGGTTATTCAATGGTAATGGGAATAACGGGTATACTTGGATGTTTTAGTAATTTTTCATTTTCGAAGTTATTAAGGGGTGCAATGCCAATAGCGTTTGGTTTTATATTTTTAGCATTTATTAATCAATTTTCTACATTATATGCGTTGTTTTTAGGTATTTATATTTTAATAATCGCAATCGTAAAAACAATTGATTACTCAATAAAATGTTCTAATAAAACACCAGGAAGAATTATGGAATTATTAAGTGCTATTGTTATTTATTTATTTGCATTGCCTTTATTATTCGCTCCAGGAATTAATATTAGAAGAGCCTTTTTAATCACTGGATTATTTTGCATATTTTATGGATTATCATTACTAGGTGATTTTATTGTTGAGATTGCGCCAATTAAACAAACAAATCGATTTAAAAAAAGAGTAAGAGTAAATTTGCCAGTATTTATGACAATGTTGATGCCGAAAAAAGCGATTAGTTATGTAAATAAATTATTGGCAGTAGATGAAGATGGAATTATTGAAGAAGATAGTTTTAAGGTAGATACGACACCAGGCATAGAAATATTTGTGCATGTAACGGAAAAAGGATTTGGTACAATTGGACATGCGGACATATGGTTTGAAGGAAGTATATATTGTTATGGTAATTATGATTTTCAATCAAGTAAGTTATTTGGGACAATTGGTGATGGAGTATTATTTACTACAAATGATCGCGATGAGTATATTAAGTTTTGTGCCAAAGAGACGGGAGACTCAATCTTTGCGTTTGGATTGAACATAAATGAAAGTCAAAAAGAAGCGATACGAAAAAGATTAAATGAATTATTTACTCATATATACCCATGGGAAAGTTTATATCAAAAAATGGAGCAAGGTGAAATCAAGTTAGACGAAGTACCTACTGATTATGCAAGTAATCTTTATAAAGCTACGCATGCAAAAATGTATAAGTTTAAAGATACTAGTTTTAAAACATACTTTGTACTTACAACAAATTGTGTAAAACTATCGGACTATGTAATCCGGGCTACAGGTATTGCTGCAGCTAATCCAAATGGAATTATGTCACCTGGAGCATATTATGATTATTTTAATCAACAATATCGTTTGAAGAATTCAATTGTAATATCAAAACAAACCTATCACCACAACGCAACGATTGAACATGAAAAAGCTTTGTAGAGTCAAAGCTTCATTCAACTGATAAAAATAGAACTAAAAGAAATAAACCACACAAATGTGTGGTTTATTCATGTCTAATCATTGCGACTTCTACTACCTACAATCATTAATAATCGTAGCAATTGCATAATAGATACTGATAATGCAGCTACATAAGTTAATGCTGCGGCATTTAATACTTTTTTAGAGCCTTCTATTTCTTCACTATCAAGAATAGAACTATTTTCTAATGCTAGAATAGCACGATGACTAGCGTCATATTCAGTAGGTAGTGTTACTAGTTGGAATAGAACACAGAAGCCAAATAAGAATACTCCAAGATAAGCTAAACTTGTAGATGAGAATAGTAATCCAATTAATACCAAAGGAAATGATAATTGTGATCCAATTTGTGTAACATTTACAATTGCAGCACGAAATTTAATTGGTCCATAATTTCTAGCGTATTGAATAGCGTGACCAGCTTCATGACATGCTACTCCGATTGCAGCTGTGGATGTACTACCATAAACTGAATCAGATAAGCGTATAACGTTTGCTTTAGGGTCGTAATGATCTGTTAAGTTGCCTTGTATGCGTAATATTTGTACATCACTACATCCATTTTCATCTAAAACTTTTCGGCATGCTTCTTCAGCTGTTATGCCTTTACGCGAGTATTGCGTAGAATAGCGTTTGTAAGTTCCGTTAACTCTTGATGATGCCCACAATGAGAAAATCACTGCAGGTAAAATCATGATTATGTAAGTCCAGTCAAATCCGTAATAAAACATGTGATTACCTCCAAAGTTAGTTTATCATAAATCTCAATAATCATAACAAATAATTGTGTGAACATTATGGTATTGATTGAGAAACACCAGGGTATGTGGTAGACTAAAAAAGAGGTGAAAACCATGAATAAAAAAAGAGTTATTCTTGTTAGTGGTATGTCTGGTGCGGGTAAAACAAGCGCTACAAATATCTTAGAAGATATGGGTTACCACTGTATTGACCAATTCCCAGTTCAAATTCTTGCGAATCTTGTGGATGTGATTGAATCTAGTAATGATCCACGATTTGACTATACAGCGCTTGCAACATCGGCAATAGATTTTCCAGAGTTTTTAAGAGCATTTAAAGGTGCTGATATGGATGTTAGGGTATTGTTTTTAGATGCATCTGATGATGTATTATTACATCGTTATAAATCAACACGTAGAACACATCCGTTATTGATTAGTAATACGGTAAATACACTTGAGGAAGCTATTAATGTTGAGCGTCAAATGTTTATTAAGTCAAAAGATAATACATTTGTAACAATAGATACAACATTTACTGACTTTAAGAGTTTAAAGATTAAAATAGAAAGTTATTTTAAGTTAAGAGAAGCGCCAACGTTTTCTATTAGTTTTGTATCCTTTGGATACAAAAATGGTGTACCCATGGATGCAGACTTGATGTTGGATGTAAGGTTTTTACCTAATCCATATTGGGTAGCCGAGTTGAGACCTTATTCTGGTGATGATGAACCGGTATATAAATATGTCATGGATAATGATCAAACGAAAGAGTTTATTAAACGATTAACATCATTTTTAGATTATGCATTTGAAGAATATGTAAAAGAAGGAAAGAATCATTTTACAGTAGCAATAGGTTGTACCGGTGGTCAACACCGTTCTGTAGCAATCACTAACTATCTATTTAACTTATATCGTAGTAAATATAATTGTTATAAGGAACATCGTGATAAACAAGGTTACTATGATGAAAAATAAAAAAGTAGTAGTAATTGGTGGAGGTCATGGACAATCTACCATTTTAAGAGGTATCAAGTATATTGATGATATTGATATCACAGCGATTGTAACAGTTGCGGATGATGGAGGTTCTACAGGTAGATTGCGTCAATACTTTAATGTGCCTGCCATGGGTGATATTCGTGGGGTATTGATTGCACTTGCAGAGAGTGAGTCATTGTTAAGTACTTTAATGGATTATCGTTTTGTTTCGGATGATAAAAATATCAATCCAGAGGAAGATGTTTTAGGACATAACTTAGGGAATCTTATCCTTGTGGCACTTGCTCAATCATGTGGTAACTTTGTAGAAGGCATTGAAATCATATCAAAGGTATTAAATGTACGTGGAGATATCGTACCATCAACATCGCAAGTAATTACTTTATATGCGATTATGGAAGATGGAACAATCGTACGAGGAGAAACAAACATACCAAAGATAAATAATAGAATTAAACATGTTTATTATGATGAACAAGTTAGAGCGAGTGAAAAAGCTGTTAAGGCTATTTTAGAAGCTGATTTAATTATTTATGGAATTGGCTCAGTATATACAAGTATATTGCCGAATATTATTATTCCAGAAATCAAAGAAGCATTGGAAAATACTGCGGGAAGAAAAGTATACTTTTGTAATGCAATGACACAGCCTGGGGAAACAACAAATTATCAAGTAGAGGATCATGTGGATGCATTAATTGATCATGGTACACCAGTGGATGCGATTGTTGTATCGAATGATAAGATACCTGATTTTATTATAAAACGTTATAAAGAAGAAAATAGTACACCAGTAACACTTGTTAGGAATACTCATAATTACGAGGTAATACAGGAGAATTTATTAGATTTCTCTAACAACCTAGTTCGACATGATAGTATGAAAATTAAATCGCTTGTTGAAAGGTTATTGAAGGATGTGGAAAAATAATGTCATTTACAACAGAGGTTAAACAAGAGATAGCGCAAAATGAATTAAAAGATTGTTGTAAAAAAGCAGAGCTTTCAGCCTTGATACAACTATGTTCAACGTTGTCTATTTCAAATAAAGGTTTAACATTACTAATAAAAACAGAGAATGCAACTACCGCAAAACGAACTTGGAAAATGTTGAAGGAATGTTATGGTGTTGAAACGGATTTATCAGTAATGAAAAAAATGAATTTAAAGAAGAACAATATTTATTATATTCGTGTATTAAATAAAGCGAGGGAAATACTAGAAGATTTAGGGTTATACTCTTCTAGAGGTTTGTTATCACATCCTTTACAAAGTATCGTTACAAAGGAGTGTTGTGCTAGAGCGTATTTAGCAGGAGCATTTATGGCTATGGGGAGTGTCAATGCACCACAAAAAACTAGTTATCACTTAGAAATAGGAACTAGTAGTAATGAACATGCGGAATTTATTGTAAAGGTTATGAATCGATTTGAACTTCCAGGTAAAACAATACTGCGTAGAAATCAACATGTTGTATACATTAAGGCAGCGGATAAAATATCAGATTTTTTAAGATTAATAGGAGCTTTTGAATCGTTAATGAAGTTTGAGGATATTCGTATACATCGTGATTTTAAAAATAGTTTAACGCGTTTAGATAACTGCGAAGTAGCAAATGAAGTTAAAAGCCAAAATGCAGCGAAAAAACAACTAGAAGATATTGCGGTGATTGAAGATGCTGGCAAAATGGAACTATTAGATGAACGCTTATTTGAAATTGCTATCTTAAGAAAAGAAAATCCTGAACTTAGCTTAAATGAACTAAGTAAAGAATATGAACGACAAAAAGGGGTAGTCATGAGCAAATCGGGGATGAAGCATCGTTTTACTAAGATCCAAGAATTAGCTGAGAAAATTAAAATGCAAAATAGTGTACATTCACAATAAGTACATTATAATTAAATGGAGGAAAATTTTATGAGACTACTTTATTTTATACTAATGGTATTTACATTCGTTATTTTATTCCAAATATTCTGGCCACTTATATTAGTGTTCGGAGCTTTAATAATTGGCTTTATTGCTTATGTTAACTATAAAGCAAAACGTGCCTATAAAGAGAATAGTGATACATTTTATGAGTCACAAACTGATCAAACTACTTTTCAAAACAATACTTATCAAGAAAGTGATGATTCTAATATCGAAAAACCAATTAATCATGGAAGTGTGATTGATGCCGAATATACAGAAAGAAGTCAATCGGATGAGCGAAATTGAGATAGAATTGTATCATGATTTTTTGCCAGTATCCATGGAGCAGTGGGAGAAAATCAAAGATTATTTAAAAATAAAACAATATGAAGAGAGTAATCATAATTTAGTTAATATGATTTTATGGCAAGAATGGTATCCTTTGTTTTGCGTAGAAAATGATCATTATTTACTTCTGCTGGGAATCCATGAGGGCGAACTATTTATCTATATGCCATTATGCAAAGATGAATACTTTGAAGAAGCAATCAGAAAAGCTAAATCTATTTTTGATACATATGGTGTTAAATTTGTATTGAGTTGCTTTACAAAGGAAGCAATGGATAAGGTATTAGAGATTTATCCAGAATATTGTATATGCCCTGCAAGAGAAAGTTTTGACTATGTGTACAAAGTTGAAAAACTTATGAGTTTTGCGGGTAAGAAATTGCAAAAGAAAAGAAATCATTTGAATGCATTCTATAAGGATTATGAGGGAAGATTTCAATACGAGAGTATGAATGAAACAAATGTAATTGAGTGTAAAGAATTTTTAGACAAATGGAAAGCAGAAACAGAGGATGCTTTTTTACAATCAGATCGTAAAGGAACTATGCGTATATTGGATTTATTTAACAGAATAGAATATCGTGGTGGTTGTATACGAATCGATGGCGAAATCCAAGCATTTGCGATTGGATCAGTATTATCGAATCGTATGTGTCAAGAAAATATTGAAAAAGCAAATCCTGAAATAAGAGGATTATATCAAGCGCTTATTAAAGAATTTTTGAGTCATGAGTTTAGTGAATTTGAGTACGTCAATCGTGAAGATGATATGGGGTACGATAATTTACGACAAGCTAAAATGGCTTATTATCCAGAATTCATGATTGAAAAATATCGTTTATGCAGAGAGGGTGAAGCCAGTGATTAAAAAAGCAGAAGTTGGTCAAACAAATACAATTAAGAAAATGTGGAACCAATGTTTTCCGCAAGAAGAAGAATCGTATATCGATTATTATTTTGATGAAGTATATAAACCTGATAATACAATTATTTTAATAGATAATGGTATTGTGCAATCATCTTTACAACGCATTCCACATGAAATGATGTTTAATAATCGTGTAATTCGCACATCGATGATTGTAGGTGTAACAACTCTTCCTCAATATCAAAAGCAAGGCAATATGAAAAAACTTATGAGTGTGGTTATGGATGAGATTGAGCATCAAGAATTAATTACTTTAGTTCAAGCTTACAATCCATCATTATATGAATCATATGGTTTTAAAATGATTTATAATCACAAGGAAGCAACATTCACAAGGAATCTTATTGAAAAAATAAGTAATGATGGTTGTAGCTATGATATTAGAAGTGAAGATATGTTACAACTATATGCAACATTTGTTAAACGGTTTAATGGCTACTACATTAGAGATGTTGAGAACTTTAATCAATTAAAAAAAGAAATAAGTGCACAACGTGGAAAAATCTTAGGTTACTATAATGAGAAAGGTCAACTACAAGCATATGCAACTTGTTTATTTACAAATAAAGAAGTTGTTATGGAAGAAATTATATACTTAAATAGTTTGGCTTTAACTAAATTAATAAACTTAGGATTACAAATACGCTCAGTTGTTAAAGTACATACAAGTGAGGTTGAAGATTTACGTATTATTTACCCAGGTGTTGAGGTTATTGATTATGGATTTACGATGGCAAGAGTAAATGATTACGATTTATTTAATCGCTTATATCAAGTACAATCTAAAACTATAGAAGAAGCATTTACTTCTAGTGGTAAGCCATTATATATGAATGAATTTTATTAGAAACAGTATTTTGTTATACTGTTTTTATTTTCTTGCTTGGGTATAATTAATAATGTAATTAGTGGAGGCAAAGTATGAAATATGATTTTGAAACAATAGTAAACCGAAGTAAGACAGGTTCATTAAAATGGAGTAGTGCTGAAAGACAATTGGGAAAAGCATGCACAATTCCACCATTATCAACTGCTGACATGGAGTTTGTGGCATGCCCTAGTGTTGAAAAGGCATTGATTAATGCAATTACTAATCAATGTGTTTTTGGATATACGGGGCAACCTGATGGCTATAGTGATGTTGTGATAGATTGGTTTAAAAAAGAACATACAGCCGACATTGAACCTGAATGGATATTTCAAACTTCTGGTGTAATTCAAGCTATTCATCATATTGTCACATGTTTTACAAATGAAGGTGATGGAATAATTGTACAAACACCGGTTTATCATCAGTTTATGAACATCATTAATCATACAAAACGAACGATCTTGGAAAATCCTTTGAAGATAGTTGATGGAAAATATTGTATGGATTATAAAGATTTAGAAGAAAAAGCTAAACAAGCAAAAATGATACTTCTATGCAGTCCACATAATCCTGTTGGAAGAGTATGGGATTATGAGGAGTTAATTAAAATTAAAGATATTGCGATTAAAAATAATCTAATCATTGTAGCGGATGAAATTCATTTTGATTTTACACATGGAAAAAAACATACTGTTTTTACTACGCTAGATAAAGATCATACAATACTTTGTACCTCACCAAGTAAAACATTTAATTTGGCAGGTTTAAATTTCGCTAATATAATTATTCCAAACAAAGATATAAGAGAAAAGTTACAAAAACATATGGATAATGAGGATATTCATATGCAAACATATTTTGGCTACTATGCGACAATGGGTGCTTATAGTGATTCAGGTAGCGAATGGAAGAATGAATTAAATGAAACAATTGAAAATAATTTTGTGCTAGTCAAAGCGTTTTTTAATGAAAAGTATCCAACATGTTATGTTTCGCCATTAGAGGGAACATATTTAGCGTGGATTGATTTAAGTTCATTTGGGTATAAAGAAAATGAAATACTTGATAAGTTAGTTTCAAAAGAAATATTTGTTGATAAAGGATCTTCTTTTGGAACTAATGGAGAATGTTTTATAAGGGTGAATTTAGCTTGCCCAACCGTGATAATTAAAGAAGTTTTAAAGCGTTTTGAAACATGTTTAATGAATAAATAATCAATTAATAACGAAGGTTAAATAAAGAATGAAATTTGATAAAAAATTTATTCGTAATATGTAAGCGCTTTATATCGATAATATGGCTATTTATCGGCATTATTTGAATAATTATTAGTTTTTTCACAATTGACAATTAGGGTCTAAAAAGACTATAATTTGTATGCATCATAGAGGAGGTCAATTAAAATGGCAGATGTTAAAGTAGCAATTAATGGTTTCGGTCGTATTGGACGTTTAGCGTTCAGACAAATGTTTGGAGCAGCAGGGTATGAAGTTGTAGCAATCAACGACTTAACAGATCCAAAAATGCTTGCACACTTATTAAAATATGATTCAGCACAAGGTCGTTACGATGGCCACACAGTTGTAGCTGGTGAAGCATCAATTACAGTTGATGGTAAAGAAATTAAGATTTTCAAAGAAGCAGACGCTTCTAAACTTCCTTGGGGAGATTTAGGTGTTGATGTAGTTCTTGAATGTACAGGATTCTACTTATCAAAAGCAAAAGCAGAAGCTCATATCACTGCTGGTGCTAAAAAAGTTGTTATCTCAGCTCCTGCTGGAAATGATTTACCAACAGTAGTATTTGGAGTAAACGAAGGTATTCTTACTGCTGAAGATACAATTATCTCAGCTGCATCTTGTACTACAAACTGCTTAGCTCCTATGGCTAACACATTAAACAAATTTGCACCTATTCAAAGTGGTATCATGACTACAGTTCATGCTTACACAGGTGACCAAATGGTTCTTGATGGACCTCATCGTAAAGGTGATTTACGTCGTGCTCGTGCTGCAGCTTGCAACATCGTTCCTAACTCAACTGGAGCAGCTAAAGCTATCGGTCTAGTAATTCCTGAATTAAACGGAAAACTTATCGGTTCTGCACAACGTGTACCAGTTCCTACAGGTTCAACTACAATTTTAGTAGCTGTTGTTAAAGGAACTGACGTTACTAAAGAAGGAATCAACGCTGCTATGAAAGCTGCTGCTAGTGATTCATTCGGTTACACAGAAGAAGAATTAGTATCAAGTGATATCATCGGTGAATCTCATGGTTCATTATTCGATGCTACACAAACAATGGTAACTAAAGTTAATGATGATACATTCCAAGTACAAGTAGTTTCTTGGTATGACAATGAAAACAGTTACACTAGCCAAATGGTTAGAACAATCAAATACTTCGCAAACATTAAATAAGTATTGGTACATTGAAACCGATAGAGAAATCTATCGGTTTTTCTATGCCTTAGAGGATAGAAAAGCCTTAATCAAGGGAACTAAAGGTTTGCTAAATAGATAAAAAGCAAGTAAAATAGAGTTGGTCGAAAGACGCATAAGATTAAGGAGTGACAGTTATGGTAAATAAGTTGCCTGAGAAGCTTCTCTTATTAAGAAAACATTTTGGTTTTTCACAACAAGAGATTGCTGATAAAATGGGTGTTAATGTTACTGAATATATGGGTTGGGAAAATGGTAGAACAATTTGTAATTTAGCACAGTTCAAATTGCTAGCTAATATTTTTCAAGTATCACTAGATGATATGCTTAAGAATACTACGGATATACCTTTGCCAAATCTATCGTTAGAAGATAGTATTCAAATTCCATTTATGAAGGATAGTGAAAGTTCTAATGTCGATATACCTTACATGGTTCAACCACAAAAGGAAAAACCAGTGCCGGTAAGTCAACATACAACTCAAATTAAACGTGTAAGTGAAGTTAAGGAAAAGGAAAAACCTGTTAATACAATTCATCGTGTTGATATAAATCAAAAACCAGTGAAAAAAAGTAAAAATAATAAGAAGTTGTATACAATCATTGGTGGAGTAATTGGCGCAATTGTTTTAATTGGAGCTATATTTTTCTTTTTAAATATGAATAAGGGTAATGATGGATTAAATCTTAAATTATCTCAAACTGATCGTTTAGCAACTACAGAAAAGTTCACTATTTATATTGCTGATAATCAATCAGCTAAAATGGTTGGGCAAGGTATTACTTTGAATGACTTTACTGATTTAGTGAAGATTAGTGCATATAAAGATTCAGTAGTTGGATTAAAATCTGATGGCACAGTTGTAGCGGCAGGCAGTAATTCATATGGGCAACTCGATGTTAAAGATATTAAAGATGCTACCGATGTATCAATTGGTTCTAAACATACTGTTGCAGCATTAAAAGATGGTAAAGTAACATGCGTTGGTGATAAAAATGCATGTGATGTTGAATCATGGGAAAATATTGTAGATGTAGAAGCTGGTAATGGTTTTACATTGGGTATTGATTCAGCTGGCAACGTAAAAGTTGCTGGCGCAGTAAATTCATCATCAACAATTGAATCTCAAAAGAGTGTAAAATCAATTGCGATTGGTGAAAATGAAATTGCCTTTTTAAATACATCAGGATCAGTAACAATGGTTTCTTATTCAGGAGCTACTACAACAAATACATCGACACTAAAAAATATTACTGAAGTAGCGGTAGGAAATGGTTTTGTCGCAGGACTAGGTAGTGATGGTAAAGTTCAAATTGTCACTACTAAAGAAGATTTAAGTAAGGCTGTTTCAGAGTGGACTGGAATTTCATGTATTGCAGCTTATAACAATACAATAGTAGGTTTCACATCTACTGGAAAAATGGTTGGTGCTGGTGATAACCAATACAACCAATATGTAAATGAAGCAGAAACTACTACAAAGGAACAATTGGAACAAGTTAAGAGTTTACAAACAACAATTGAAAAATCAAAATTAAACTTAACATGGGATAAAGTTGAGGGTGCTGATTATTATGAAGTATCAATTAACACAAATCCTGTTTATACAGCAAAATCAGTTGAAAACAAGTTATCAATTGATTTAAATAAATTAACAGATGGTAGTCACTATACCATTTCAATTACTGCATGTTCAAATGCGGATAAAGAACTAAACTCACAAGTATATACGGTTGATTATGCATATACTGCACCTACACCAGAGCCAACAGTTGAACCAACATACACATTAACAATCAAATACGTATATGATGATGATGTTAACTCTAAGATATCTCAAGACTATGTTATGACTTATAAAGAGGGTGAAAGTTATCGTGTAGAGAGTCCAAATATTCCAGGATATGATGCATTAAGAACGTTAGTGGAAGGCACAATGGGTGCTAAAAACGAAGAAATCACAGTTCGTTATAAAGCAAAAGCAGCTACTCCTTCTCCTACACCTACACCATTTCCAGATAATGATGGATGTGTAGCGAGTGGTGGTACATTTGATGCGGCAACAGGAAACTGTGCGTGTCCAGAAGGTTCTCAACTTGCGCCTGATAAAAAAGCATGTGTAAAAGTGGGGGAATAGTTATATGGATAAAATATGGTATGTAAGAAGTTCTAAAAGAAAAGGTGGACCTTTTACTGAAGAAGAACTTATACGTTTAATACGTCAAGAAATTATTGATGAAGAATATGAAATATGGAATCCAGAAATGAAAGCGTGGATGCGCTTAGTTGATAGTGTTTATTGTTTCTATATTCCTGAAAGAGAAGAATAAGAGTGAGCAATCACTCTTTTCTAATGCATCGATATACTTGTCTAAATATGAAGTTACATGTAAAATATATGACAGGTGAAGAAGATGAAAAAAATTAAAGAAATAAATTGGGAAAAAGTATTATTTATATTTGTAATGGCGAGTTTAGTTATATCAACTGTATTCATTGGATTTAAGATGGTTGTTGCGCCAGTATCGCTTGATACTGGTATGGAATATACTCGTGTGAAATCTGACTATACATTGATGTTTTTTCAATGTTTACTAGGAATTGTAGCAATGGTATTGCCAAGTATATTTGAGAAACAGTTTAAAGTAATTATTCCAAGTTATATGTTGGTACTTTATGTAATATTCTTATATTGTGCTATTTTCCTAGGTGAGGTAAGAAGTTATTATTATACTGTTAATCATTGGGACACTATTCTACATACATTTAGTGGGGGAATGCTAGGAGCTTTAGGCTTCTCATTTGTTTCTTTATTAAATCAAAGTAATAAAGTGCCAATGAATTTATCACCATTATTTGTAGCTATATTTGCATTTTGTTTTGCTGTTACAATGGGTGTTGTTTGGGAAATCTATGAATTTACATTTGATGGAATATTGCATCTAAATATGCAAAAATTCATGTTAGAAAATGGAACACAATTAATTGGTAGAGCTGCGTTAGCTGACACAATGAAAGATTTAATTGTAGATGCTGCAGGAGCGCTAGTGGTATCAATAGTTGGATATATATCTATGAAGACACAATCCGACTGGTTACAAAAAATTCAATTTAAACGTGCACATACAAAATAACCTTGTGCCAAAAAATAAAGTAGGATATACTACCTATAGAAACTGATGACTAGAATAGTAGGGTTAAAACAATCAATAGAGATAACTGGGTTGGTGGAACAGTTAGTGAGTATTAATTCGAAATGCCTCTAGGAAGGTTTATCCGATAAGTAGGATAAAACGTTTACTCGCGTTAAGAGATTGAGAAGTAAGAAAAGTGGAACCACGCAATGGCGTCTTTTTATAGGATGCCATTTTTATTTTGTAAGGAGGAAGAAAATATGCGATTATATAACACTAGAACATTAAAAATTGAAGAATTTAAACCATTAGTTGAAGGTGAAGTAAGTATGTATGTATGTGGACCTACAGTCTATAATCATATACATATTGGTAATGCTAGACCGATTATTGTTTTTGATACACTAAGACGTGTTTTTGAAGCGGAAGGATATAAGGTTAAATATGTTTCAAACTATACTGATGTGGATGATAAGATCATTAATAAAGCTCATGAGGAACATAAACATGAGGCTGAGATTACAGAAGAATATATTCAAGCGTACAATGATATTCGACATAAATTAAATGCTCATGATTTATATAGAACACCACGAGTTACTGAAACAATGGATGAAATAATTAAATTTATAGATGATCTAATTGAGTCAGGGCATGCATATGAAGCAGATGGAGATGTATTCTTTAGGGTTAACAGTGTAGATACTTATGGAGAAATATCACATCAAAATATTGATGATTTACAAGTTGGCGCAAGAATCGAAGAGAATGATAAAAAAGAATCACCACTAGATTTTGCTTTATGGAAAAAAACAGATATGGGCATTAAGTGGAATACTAAATGGGGTGAAGGAAGACCAGGATGGCATACGGAGTGTGTTGTCATGATTAATAAAGAATTTGGTAAAGATTTAATTGATATACATGGTGGAGGAATGGATTTAAAATTCCCACATCATGAAAATGAAGTTGCGCAATGCCGTGCGTTGCATAATACAACTCTAGCAAATTATTGGCTACATAATGGGATGATAAACATTGATGGTGTAAAGATGAGTAAATCATTAGGTAACTTTACATTAGCGAAAGATGTAATAAGTCATTCTAGTCCTGAACTTGTACGTTGGGTTATGTTGTCTGTTCATTATCGTATGGAGTTAAACTTTAGTGATGAAGTTTTTGAAACAGCACAAAAAGAATTAGATAAAGTATTAAATCCACTTAAACAAGCAATGGTAAAACTTGAATTACTAAATGAAAAAATTGGTACTGATTATGATCAAGATTTCTTTAGACAGTTTTTAGATGCTATGGATGATGATTTAAATACACCAAATGCATATGCAGTTATTTTTGAAACAGTTAAGAAATTGAATCAAACTCTACGTGTTAAAGAAATTGATAGTGTTGAGGTTAGTAAATATATCGTTACGGTTGAAAAGATGTTGGATGTATTGGGTATTGGTTATAACCGTATTACATTAACTGATGATGATAGAATGATCTTTAATGATTGGAATAGCGCAAAAGCAGAGAAGGATTTCGAAAAAGCTGATAAATATAGAAATATATTGATTGAAAGAGGAATACTGTAATGAAGACTAATGAAATCTCAGGGAGTACTCTTGCGTACTTAGGAGATGCTGTTTGGTCACTTTATGTAAGAGAATATTTAGTAGAAAAAGGATATAATCGTGCGAATGATCTACAAACTAAAAGTGTTAGATTTGTAAGTGCAAAAGCACAATCTAGTTTTTATCATAAATTACTGGATGAAGGATTCTTTCTTGCGGATGAATTAGATATATTTAAAAGAGGAAGAAATTATAAAAGTGATAGTGTTCCAAAGAATACAGACGTAACAACCTATAGAACTTCTACTGGGTTTGAAGCTGTGTTGGGATATTGGTATGTAGAAAAAAAGAATGATCGTCTTAATGAGTGTTGGGACAAAGTTAGGACATTTGTGGAGGTGTAATATGGCACAATATGTATACGGGAAAAACGTGATTCAACAAATACTTCGTGATAATAAGAAGATAGATGTATTGTATGTATCTGATAATCAGAAAGATATTGAACAAACAGCTAGAAAAAAAGGAATCCGAATTGAAAAAGCAGATCGTAAATATCTTGATAAATTATCAAATAATGGTAATCATCAAGGTGTTGTAGCTAAGGTTGAGGAATATAAGACAGTGTCTATTGATGAGATGCTTAAACGTATTCCTGAGGATAAATTAGGGTTTCTTGTCTTGTTGGATGAACTAGAAGATCCACATAATTTAGGAGCTATTTTAAGGACAGCTGATGCAGTTGGAGCAGATGGCATAATCATTAAGAAGAACAATGCAGTTGGTTTAACAGCGACCGTTGCAAAGGTATCTGCTGGAGCTATCGAAACTGTTCCTGTAGCGGATGTTACTAACTTAACTCAAACTCTTAAACAATTAAAAGAAAAGGGTTATTGGGTTGTGGGAACTGACATGAAGAATGCTCAAGATTATCGTCAACCAAAGTATGATACCCCAATCGTACTTGTTATTGGGAATGAGGGTAAAGGTATTTCGCGTCTTGTAAAAGAGGAATGTGATTTTTTAGTTCAGTTACCAATGGTAGGAGAAATATCATCACTAAATGCTTCAGTAGCATGTGGTATATTAATGTACGAGGTATATAATAAACGTTTCCCTTTATAAAGGAGAAATTTTATGTGGCAAACCTATCCGGATGATTTTGAATTATTGTATTATTGTCGCCAACATGATGACTGGGCATTTGAAATGATGTTACGGAAATATGAAGCGTTTTCAAGAAAAATTGTTAAGGAATGCATAGACACAAATAGTGGGTTAAATATATTTAAAGATGATTTTTTGATTGAAACATGGTTAATGTTAGTAGAAGCAATTGCGCTATATAGGGAAAAAGATAAATGTAGTTTTGGAACATTTTATTATAAATGCGCAATAAGCAAAGTTAAATCTCTAGTAAGACATCATTTGCGTGAAAAGAACTTATCTAACATTAACGCGTTATCATTGGATACAATAGTGGGTGATGATAGTGAGAAAGGTTATGTACTACAGGTGGCATCTGCTAATTCGTGTAGTAATCCAATTTATGCACTTGAATACAAAGAAACATGTCTTAGAGTTAAAGAGACACTTTCTAATTTAAAACCGCAGGATAAACAAGTGTTAGGGTTATATTTGGATGGGTATTCGTATAATAATGCATCGAGAATATTAGGGTGCGATGAAAAGGCGATTGATAATCGTTTGCAAAAGGTAAAGAAAGCTATTAAATTATGTATCTATGAAACAGATAAATAATATGTCATTATATAGTGTATATTTCATTGAAATGTACACTATTTTAACGGACAATAAAGACTTTAAAATAGATGTTTGTTGACTGCTTTAAGCCTTTATGTTAGAGTTAATAAGCAAGAAACTGAAAGGAGTTGTTTTAATCGTGGCAGGAAAAGAAGATAAAGTAATTCTTACTTGTACGGTGTGTTTGTCACGCAATTACACAACTCATCGTAATAAAAAGAGTTCTAATGAACGTCTTGAATTAAAGAAGTTCTGTAAAAAATGTGGGGAACACACCCTTCATAAGGAAACAAAGTAGGAGGACAATACAATGTTGAAATGGTTTAGTTTTAGTGGAGTAACAAAAGAGGCAAAACGTGTACGTTGGCCAAAGATGAAAGATTTAGTGTCTTCTACAGGTGAAGTTTTAATTTTCGTAGTATTTTTCGGAGCATTCTTTGTAGGATGTGAATTCTTAATTACATTCTTCCTAAAAATGATTGGAATTGGTGCATAGTATGACAGAAACAATGAAACCGTTTATTGATGAAACTGAAAAGAGATGGTATGTAGTTAATACATATGCTGGACATGAAAATCGTGTTAAAGAAAATCTTGAACGTCGTGTTGAATCGATGGGAATCTCAGATTATCTATTTAGAATATTAGTTGCTGAAGAAACAGAAATTGAATATAAAAATGGTAAAGAAGTTACAAAAATGAGAAACCTTTTCCCGGGTTATTTATTTGTTGAAATGATTATGACTGATGATGCGTGGTATGTTGTACGTAATACACCAGGTGTTACAGGATTTATCGGATCTTCTGGTGGAGGGGCTAAACCTTTCCCAGTATCACCGGATGAAATTGATTCAATTCTAAGAAGAATCGGACTTGGCGAAAGCGTTGTTAATGTTGATTTCACAGTTGGAGATACAGTTAAAATCTTATCAGGACCATTTACTGGTATGGAAGGTAGAGTCAATGCAATGAATGATCAAACTAAAATTGCATCAGTACTTACTATTCTATTCGGACGTGAAACACCAACTGATATTTCTTACTCAGATTTAGTTAAAGCTGAATACTAATAAAATATAAAGGAGCGAAAGCTCCTTTTGTTTTGGGCAAAATGATTGCGTAAGTTAAAATAAGATATTATTGTTGATATAGATATGGAGGTATGTTTATGAATTATGGAATTGATCAGAAGTATGTAAAAAAAGAGGGTGTAGAAGTAATTTATTTAGCTGGAGGATGTTTTTGGGGAGTTGAGAAACTTGTACAAAGTATCCCAGGAGTAATTGAAGGGACATCAGGATATGCAAATGGAAACACGGATTCACCTACATACCAACAAGTTTGTAATGGAGATACTGGCTTTAGAGAAACAGTCAGAGTTGAATATAATCCAAATGTAGTAAGTTTAGAAACAATACTTTATGCATATTTCTCAGTAATAGATCCAACTAGTGTTAATCGACAAGGCAATGATATTGGAACACAATATCAAACGGGCATCTATTATGCGGATGATAGAAGTATGGAAATTGTTAAAACAGTAGTTGAAACAGAAAAGGCAAGAACTGATAAGTTCAATGTAGAAGTTAAACCGCTAGATAATTTTTATGAAGCAGAAGAATATCATCAAAATTATTTGGATAAAAATCCAACTGGGTATTGTCACATTTCAAAACATGAGTTTAAAAGGGTTCAAGAACTAGTGGTAGATGCTTCGAAATACAAGAAACCTAGTGGTACTGAATTGAATAGCAAATTAACAGAGTTGGAATACAATGTTACTCAGAAGGCTGCTACAGAAAAACCATACTCACATGAGTATGATGAATTGTTCAAAGAGGGTATTTATGTTGATATAGTTACAGGTGAACCTTTGTTCTCATCGAAAGATAAATATGATAGTGGCTGTGGATGGCCAGCTTTTACAAAAGTAATTGATCAAAATACAGTTGTTGAAAAAACAGATACATCGCATGGTATGGTTCGCACAGAGGTAGTAAGTCGTGTAGGCAATTCACATTTAGGTCATAAGTTTAAATATGATAGTACATCACCAAATGGAATTCGCTATTGTATTAATGGATCTTCTTTAAGATTTATTGCTAAGGAAGATATGGAAAAAGAAGGATATGGAGATTTATTAGACATATTTGCATAAGAAACAGTAAAATATCCTTTATTTAAGGGATATTTTTCATTATTTTATTGACTGTAGCTCTACTTTGGGGTATTATGTTTAATGCACACATGTGCAATATTCATTGCGTGGGAGGGCTGCAACTAGTCCGTTAACCACTGCACTGACAACAAATTATAGGAGGTATGTCAAGTGAGTAAAAAAGTTGCAAAAATCTGTAAGCTTCAATTCCAAGCTGGCGGAGCAAAACCAGGACCAGCATTAGCTTCAGCTGGAATCAACATGCCACAGTTCTGTACTGCATTTAACGATGCTACTAAAGAACGTAGTGGAGACATCGTACCAGTAATCATTACTGCGTATGAAGACAAGTCATTCGAATTTGTATTAAAAACAACACCTGCTGCAGCGTTATTAAAGAAAGCAGCAAAAGTTGCAAAAGCATCAGGAAGCCCTAAGGCAGTTAAAGCAGGAAAGATCACATTGGACCAATGTAGAGAAATCGCTGAATACAAATTGCCAGATTTAAATGCTAATGATGTTGAATCAGCAATGCGTATTATTGCAGGAACTGCACGTAATATGGGAATTGTTGTAGAAGGCATGGAGGACTAATTTGATGGCTGGTAAAAAATATTTAGAAGCTGCAAAATTAATCGACAGCAGCAAAACATATAGCTATACAGAAGCAGTAGAACTTGCAAAGAAAACAAGTACTACAAAATTTGATTCATCAGTAGAAGTTTGTTTCAACTTAAATGTTGATCCACGTCATGCTGATCAACAAATCCGTGGAGCTATCGTGCTTCCAAACGGAACAGGTAAAACTCAAAAAGTTTTAGTTGTAACTCAAGGTGCTAAAGAACAAGAAGCTAAAGACGCTGGCGCAGATTTCGTTGGTGGAAAAGAAATTCTTGAAGATATTAAAAAAGGTTGGTTTGAATTCGATATTATCGTAGCTACTCCAGATATGATGGGTGAGCTTGGTAAATTAGGTAAAGTATTAGGTCCTAAAGGATTAATGCCAAACCCTAAAACAGGAACAGTTACTATGGATGTAACTAAAGCTGTTACTGAAATTAAAAAAGGTAAAATTGAATACCGTGTTGATAAAGAAGGTAACATTAATGTTGCAATCGGTAAAGTATCATTTACTGCTGAACAACTTGCTGAAAACTTCAAATCATTATACGATGTAATCGCAAAAGCAAGACCTGCTGCTGTTAAAGGAATCTACATGAAGTCAGTTACTTTAGCAACAACTATGGGTCCTGGTATCAAAGTTACTGCTGAATAGTTAATAAGAGAATGCACTTTAAAAGGCATTCTTTTTTTTGTAATTAGTGATTTATATAATTTGATACCTTAAGAAGCAAATAAGTAATGAAAATAATTAAAACATATGAAGTTAATACACAGAAAAGTAAATGAGAATGTTAAAAATCTACAGATAATTATTTGTTGTATGTAACTTTCTTGATATAATTTACATGAGGTGGATGCGATGAAGAAAATCAGTATTTCTGAATTAAATAATAATGTATTTGAATTAATCTCAAAGGACTGGGGCGTATTAACTGTTCAATGTGGTGATAAAGTAAACGGAATGACTGTAAGCTGGCTACAAATGGGGCATTTATGGAATAAAAATATTGTAACTGTATACGTACGTCCACAACGCTATACATATCAATTTATTAATGATGAGGAAACATTTTCATTAGCCTTCTTTGACGAAAAATATAAGAAAGAGTTAAGTTACTTAGGGACTAAATCAGGTAGTGATTTTGATAAAATAAATAATTGTAAAATGACAACTAGTTTTGTTAAAAATACACCGATAATAAATGAAGCAAAGCTTGTATTTGTGTGCAAAAAATTATACGTTCATGATTTAAAAGATAATGAGTTTGTTAATGACAATGTAAATCACGAAGCATATCCTGATAAGGATTATCATAGAGCATTTGTAGGAGAAATAATTGAAGTATTAAGCAATGAATAGGAGGATAGAATGCGTAAAATAATTGCGAGTTTATGTGTTCTATTAGTCTTAAGTGGTTGTAGTAAACAATCATCACAATTTGTAGAACCTGAATCAACACCTAGACCAAGTATTGAACCGTTAGAAACTGATAATTCTTTTATTAGCGAAGAATGGTATGATCGTTTTGAAATTTTCGAAGAGAATCGGGAGAATGCACATGCGAGTTTTACTCCTTATTCATCTAAGAAAGAAGCGCTTAAGATAGAAAAAACAAGCCTAGATGATCTAGACAAATATGCATCACCATATATTCAATCATTAAATGGAACATGGAAATTTTATTATGCATCAAAACCAGGGTTACGATTAAAAAACATTGCTGGATTAGATGCCTTTTCATATTGGGAAGAATGGGATACTCAATTAAATGATGAAATACAAGTTCCATCAAATATACAAACAATTAAAAATTCAGATGGAACATTTAAATATGAAACACCAATTTATATTAATCAAATCTATCCGTGGTTAAATTATGAAAATATTCAATGGGGTTGGCAAAATGTACCAGTAGCTCCTACTGCGTTTAATAGTGTTTCTCATTATAAACGTGATTTTGAATTAAATGATTCTATGAAAGACAGAAATATATTTATAAGATTTGAAGGTGTTGAATCTGCATACTATCTATATATCAATGGACAAAGAGTGGGTTATAGTGAGGATAGTTATACAACGTCAGAGTTTAATATTACTTCATATTTGAAAGAAGGTAAAAATACTATTGCTGTAGAGGTTTATCGATGGTCAACGGGAAGTTATTTTGAAAACCAAGATTTTATTCGGATGAATGGTATTTTTAGAGATGTATATTTAGTCTCGAAGGATGATGTAGAACTACGTGACGTATTTATTTCAAATACTTGTAATGACGATTATACGGAAGCTACTCTTAATATAGAATCGGCAATACGTAATCTTACAAATGAAGATAAACATAACTATTCTTTATCTTTTGATGTGTTTGAACAAAATAAAGAGCAATCAGTTTTAAAAGAACCAATAATTGTTAATATAACTGATTTAGCAAAATATGGTGAGATAAAAGATACAGGAGCGATAATTAATCAAGAAATTAAAATTGATAATCCATTACTGTGGAGTAGTGATAAACCTAATTTATACAGAGTTGTAGTAGAACTATTTGATGAGAATAATAAACTAATTGAAACCACGTGTATACGTACTGGGATAAGAAACATTGAAATTAAAGAAATAGATGGTATATCACAAATCCAACTTAATGGTAAAAAGATAATGTTAAAGGGTGTTAATCGTCATGAAACTAGTTTAGAGAATGGGCGATCTATAACAAAAGATGAAATATTAAAAGACCTACAAATTATGAAATCATATAATATTAATTCGTTTAGGATGTCACATTATCCTAATCAAACAGTAACCTATGATTTAGCGGATGAGTTAGGATTGTATATTGTTGATGAAGCAAATATTGAATCTCATATAGGCGAAAAGGAATTAAGTGTCCCAGGAAATAATCCGATGTACATACCATTAATACTAGATAGAACGATGAATATGGTAGAACGAGATAAGAACCATGCAAGTATCTTATTTTGGTCATTGGGAAATGAATCAACATATGCGGAATATCCAATGGATGAGAATTATCCATTTTATGTAAGTAGTCAATGGGTGCTTGATAGGGACCCTAGTCGTTTAAGAGTGTATGAAAGAGATAATCGTATAAATGGTACAAGAAAAGAATCGATTGTTGATGTTGTGAGTAGCCAGTATTGGACAGTTGATCAAATTAATGAATATGGACAAGAAGAAACAAATGCATTCTTTCAATCAGAGTATGCACACGCTATGGGGAATGCCTTAGGTAACTACCCAGAGTATTATGAGTTATATCGTAAATATCCAAATGTACAAGGTGGATTTATATGGGATTTTATTGATCAATCAGTTCTTACAAGCGATGCCCAAGGTAATACGTTTTTTGGGAATGGATATGATTGGAATACACCATTAACTGATGGGGATTTTTGTGGTAATGGAATTGTCAGTGCAAATAGAGTACCACAAGCAGAAATTGAAGAGGTAAAAAAAGTAAACCAGGATTTCTTATTTACATTAGATAACAATAAATTATCTATAACAAGTGAAAGTATTTCTAGTAACTTAAATGAATATAAAGTAGAGATACAATATTTTGAGGAAGGGAAATTAAAGGATAGTGAGATTTTAACGGATATCCAATGTGATCTAGAACCATTGTCTAAAAAAGAAATATTTATTCATATTCCAAAAATTAATGATACGGTTAAGGATGCCTATTTAAATGTTTATGTATCCTATAAAAATAACCAAAATTGGGCCAATGAATATGGTGGTAAAAAGGGTGATGTTTTAGCAAAAGAACAATTCATATTAAAAGAAACATTTCCAGAGTTAAGTATAAATAGAGATAAAAGTGTTGCTGTTGAGGAAGATGATAGTGAAGTAATGATAAGTGGTGAACACTTTGAGGTAAAGTTTAATAAAATTACAGGTACTATTAATAATTACACTTATAAAAATGAAATATTATTGGTAGAAGGATTATTGCCAAGTTTTTATCGTGCCCCAGTTTCAAATGATTTGGAATTCACAGAAGAAATTAAAAATGCATCAACAACATTTGTGCCTAATAAAATAAGTGTAAATAATGATGGTAAAATTGTTGAGATACATTGTGATGGATTAGTTAAATCAACCAACACTAACTATAGTATAAATTATACAATTGATGGTGATGGCAATATATTAGTAGAATCAAACATTGATGTACCGTCAATCAAATCGGTAAATGAAATAGCGAGAGTTGGCTTAGAAATGAAATTAGGTAGTACTGTAAAAAAATATGAAATGTTTGGTAAAGGTCCATTTGAGAACTATGTCGATAGGAATACAGCTGCATTCTTAGGGGTTTATTCTGGGAATATTAAGGACTCATTTAATAATACTTATCTTGTTCCACAAGATAGTGGAAATAAAACAGGTGTTAAATACTTGGTGGTAAAAGGGAAAAAGAATCATCTTACATTTAAATCTAACGTTGATTTAGCTATTAATATTTTGCCATATGAAGATTCAAAGATAGAGGATGCAGATCATTATTATCAACTAGTTGAGTTGGATACCCCAATCTTGCATTTAGATTTAGAACAACGTGGACTTGGTAATGCAAGTTGGGGAGCAGAACCACTAGATAAGTATAAAGTAAATCAAAATCAAACAGTGATAATGAAAGTGTTGATTAGTCCAAAATAAAAAGATCAACCTAATATGATAAAATCACTCCTTTCATAGTCAATGTTTTATTTATTTACATTGTCTACTTTAGAGTGATCTTATCAAACGGTCTACATTTCATAATCAATACAGCTACGTGATTCAACATAAGGTAAGATATATGTCTTAACGACATCTTGATGTAAAGGGTGATTTGAGTAAGATTGTAATAACTCTACTGTTTCAAATTCGCTGTTTAAACACATATCCATATTTGATGAGGGAAGTGGATTAACAATTAATTCTAATTTTGAAGCACAGGGTATTTTATGTATCAACGCTTCTAAATTAGTTTTTAAATTTTGTTTAATGACTTCTTTTTCTTGTGGTGAATATGTATCTTTTATTTTCCAAAATACTAAATGCTTAATCATAATGATCCTCCTAGTGTATATATTCTATTTTATCGTAAGTGCATATCTTTTGACAGTAGGAGTATGAAATCTTATACTTTAAACAGAACAAGGAGAAGTCTTATGAAAAAAAATAACTTTGTGCAATTTGGGTGTTGTTGCTCTTGTAGAATATGTTAAGCAAGAGTATTTTCATACTGACTTTTAGAATTATAGAAGATATGGATGCTCTTGATAGTTATTGAGAGCATTTTATTATGGAGGATAAAATATATGTTAGAAACGTTTTTAAATGGATATTTACAGATAAGTAATTGGACAACGGTGTTCTTTATATTATTATTTGTGATAGCGGTAGTATTACTTAAGTGGTTAGATAAGATTGAGTTTGATTATACAAAGATACTAATTTTATCTATGTTTGTAGGAATAATACTTGGACTTTTAGGGAATTGGTTAGCAGGAGAATGGCCTAGTATAAAACTTGAAGTTACAAGTTGGTATGGTTTAGTTGGCAATGGTTTCATGGATTTATTAAAAATGATTGCAGTGCCACTAGTATTTATTTCGATGATTCGTGTACTTATCACTACTAAGCATGACTTTAAAAAATTAGCAGTTAAAACAGTTATCGTGTTAGCATCAACAACAGTTATTGCATCAGTTGTAGCGATTTTATTGTCAGGTATGTTACCTCTTACGGATAGTTTAACTAAAGTGGCTGACTCTGAATATGCAATAAGAGAAGTAGGTACATTTGTAACAACATTAAGAGGTATGATACCTAGTAATATGGTAGACATATTTGCTAAAGGAAACATTTTAGCGGTTATTGTATTAGCGTTCATTTTAGGAGTATCGTTAAAAGCACTAGAAACTAAAAAAGAAGTTCAGCCACTATTACAATTAGTAGAGGCGGCTTATCAATTAATACGAAAAGTAGCAATATTTATTATGGATTTAATGCCATATGCAATAATTCCGTTACTTGCAAATGTTGTAATTACACAAGGTAATTCAACGTTATTGGGTGCTATTAATTTTATAGCTGTATTATATGCCTCAATCATAGTGATGTTTATTATTCATTTAATTATTGTTAAAATATTTAAACAACCGATTGGTGCATATTTAAAGGCAGTTAAGAGTCCGTTATTACTTGCATTTACTTCTAGATCAAGTCTTGGTACTCTTCCAGTGACAATTGACGCGATGACAACTAAATTGAAAATACCAAATGGATTAGCTGATTTGGTAGGTAGTTTTGGAGCTAATATGGGTATGAATGGATGTGCTGGTATATATCCAACACTAGTAGTAATTACCTTAGCGACAATGCTGAAAATTCCAATGGATATTTCATTCTTTATTATGTTAATCTTTGTTGTAGTATTGGGTTCATTTGGCATTGCGGGTATACCTGGTGCAGCTACAATGTCAGTAGCAATTGTATTAACAGGTATGGGGTTAGTTGAGTACTATCCGTTATTGGGTGTTATTTTAGCAATCGATCCAATCTTAGATATGGGTAGAACTATGTTGAATGTTAATGGAACTATCGTTGCAGGCGTAGTTGTAAATGAATTGGAAAAGAAGAAATAAGAGTTAGAATAAACAAGAACAGGTCAATTATAACGACCTGTTTTTTATTATGTGAGACAAAGTCGAACATAAAAATCACACGCTAAGCGTGTGAGAAAAGAAATGGCTTCTTGCCAAAAGAAAAAATCTCC
>NZ_JAVWFO010000004.1:0-65044 GCF_036641015.1 Anaerorhabdus sp.
AAAACTCTCTTTTGCGAGCCTCAGCAAGGGTTCCGTTGCGAGAAACTTGACGTTTAAAACGACGTAAAGCGTCATCTAGTCCTTCGTTCTCTTTAAGTACAACTCTTGGCATTTGTTAACCCCCCTTCTGATGCATGCATTGATATTATACCGAATCACATATTAAAAAGCAATATTAATAAGCATTATTTTGAACTTTTTCACCTTGTAAAAGACTTACACCGCTACTTGTTCCAATTCGGTCGGCACCAACTTCAATCATTTTGATTAAATCATCATAGCTACGAACTCCACCTGCAGCTTTAACTTTACATTTATTTTGAACCGTTTCTTTCATTAATTTAACATCTTCAATTGTTGCGCCTGATGTTGAGAATCCAGTAGATGTTTTAACAAAATCTGCTCCAGCTTCAACTACAGCATTACAAGCTTTCACTTTTTCTTCATCAGTTAATAGGCATGTTTCAATAATAACTTTTAAGCAATGATTTCCTACTGCTTCTTTAATTACCCTAATTTCATTAACTATATAATCCATTTTATTATCTTTTAATGCCCCGATATTTAAAACCATATCCACTTCATCAGCACCAATTTCCACTGCATTTTTAGCTTCAAATACTTTTGATGCGGTAGTCATAGCTCCTAAAGGAAAACCGATAACTGTACATACACCAACATCTGTTCCTGCTAATTCTTTTTTACAAAATTCAATCCAGCATGGATTTACACATACTGTTGCAAAATCATATTCCTTTGCTTCTTTACATAATTGTAATAATTGTGATTCAGTACTGTTTTGTTTTAATAATGTGTGATCAATTGTTTTATTCAATTTCATTTGTAATATCTCCTTCACCATAATAGTATTTTTTTATCATTTCTCTTGCAACTCGATGATCACCTAAATAAGGTTCTCGTCCAAACTCTCCGTACATGAATATTTCATCACCCTTACCAAGAATTAATATTGTATCATTTCTATTTGCCATTTCAACTGCTTGTCGTATTGCATCAAATCGACTTTCAACAATAATATAGTTTGTTTTCTTAATACCCAATGCAATTTCTTGCGCTATATCATATACTCTTTCATCACGAGGATCATCTTCCGTTAAGATAATCATATCGCAATACTTGTCAGCAATCTCACCAAATACTGGTCGTTTCTTGAAATCACGTTTACCAGCAGAGCCAAACACCGCAATAATTCGATTTTCTTTTGGGGTGATTCTAGCACCATACTCCATTACTTGCATAATACCATCTGGTGTATGAGCAAAGTCAACAATTACATTATAGGGTTGTCCCTCATCAATTCTTTCCATTCTACCTTCAATTTGCTCAAAGCGATTTAGTTTTGGTAGAATCGCATCCATAGCAATCCCTTTCGAATGAAGTGCTGCAATAGATGCCAATAAGTTATAAATATTGAATGTTGCAACTAAATTAGTTTCAACACGATATTCATCATTGTGATTTTTTAATGTAAAATTCGTTCCATTCTTTAGTATTTGAATATCAACAGCTTGATAGTCAGCTTCTTTATTTATACCATACGTAATTACTTTACCCTTAGTATCTTCTACAATTGCAAGTCCATATGGATCATCAGCATTTGTAATAGCAACTCCAGATGACTTAAGTTTATCAAAGAAGCTTTTCTTAGCAGAAAAATAGTTTTCCATAGTACCATGATAATCTAAGTGATCATGTGTTAAGTTAGTAAAGATAGCAACATCAAAATCAATTGTATCAACTCTTCGTTGTTCTAATCCAATACTACTTACCTCAAGTGCACAGGCTTTCATACCTGCTTCTACCATATCATGCAGTACACCATGTAAATCATCTATTTCCGGTGTAGTTAATAATGGAGGTAGTTTTACATTACCATATTCTATTGAAATAGTTCCAATATATCCAGTGGGTACAGTGTCATTTAATATATTACGAATTAAATTGGCAACTGAACTCTTTCCATTTGTACCTGTTATTCCAAAAATAACAAGTTTTTCTGATGGTCCATCATAAAATATATTAGCAATTTGATTATATGCTGTTAATACATCTTTAACCCTTACATATGTTATTGATGGATCTATATTTTCAATTGGATCACTATACACAATACATACTGCACCATTTTTAATTGCTTGATCAACAAAGCGATGCCCATCATTCATCATTCCTTTAACGCAAAAGAAAATTGAATTCGGTCTGCGTTTTCTACTATCAGACATTAAACCTTGTATTTCTAATTCTGGTGCATTTTCAAATATTGAATTTAATTTCATGCAACAGTCACCCCTTTACTTTTCCAATAAGCTCATCATTTATTAAATGAGTTACTACTACATCTACAAATTGATTATGCGGATGTATACCTTCAATCGTTATTGGTAAATATTCACTTGAATGCCCAAACGATTTATCTCCCCTATGTTCCTCAATTAATACTGAAACTTCCTTATTTATAAACGAAGCCTTATATGTATAGTATAAATTTTTTGATAGGTTACTACAAGTTTGTACTCGCTCTTTTTTAATTTTATCTATTACTTGACCCTTCATTTTCTCAGCAACCGTTCCAGTTTTACTAGAAAATGGGAAAACATGCATAAAAGAGAATGAACAATCATGAATAGTTTTTATAGTCTCATTGAATTCTTCCTCACTTTCTTGAGGAAATCCTACAATTAAATCAGTACTAATTGATACATGTGGTAGTTCATTTCGAATTTCATTTACTCGCGCAATAAACTCTTCTTTCGTATATGGTCTATTCATTCTTTTAAGTGTTTCATTACATCCAGATTGAATCGGTATGTGTAAATGCCTTGCAATCCTGTTATCTTGCTTCATTAATTCAATTAACTCATCTGTAATTTCAGTAATTTCAATCGATGATATTCGAATGCGCTCTAATAATGGTGCTTGTTTTAATACTTCCTTTAAACATTTTGTTAAAGTTAAATCTATATCATGTCCATATCTACCAGTATGAATACCCGCTAATACTATTTCTTTATGATTAACTGATAATTTTCGAGCTGTTTCTACAACTTTTTCTAAAGGATATGAGCGTTCTTTCCCTCTAGCATATGGAATGATGCAATAACTACAAAATTGATTACATCCGTCCTGTATTTTCATATATGCACGTGTTTGATGTTCAAAATGCGATAAGCTTAATGTTTCAAAATCTGCATTTTCTCTTACATCTTCTACTAATACATGTTTTTCTTTCTTACTTAATGTTTCTTCTATTAGTCTTGGTATATCTTGTTTATGGCTTGAACCAACAAGAATATCAATGTGTTCATTTTCCTTCATGTTTTCGGCATTAATTTGAACATAACATCCAACAACACAAATAATAGCATCCTCATTTAAGCGAATAGCTTGATTTATCTTTTGTCGTGATTTGCTTGCTGCCGTATTCGTTACTGCACAAGTAAATATTAAATATACATCTGCTGTTTCTTTAAAACCCACTTCAATATATCCCTTTAATTTTAAAGACTGACTAATACTCTCAGCTTCATATGTATTAACCTTACATCCTAAACATGATATGGCATATCGTATCATTGGTTCACCTTCCATACTATTCTATAATTGCATCAATAGCACTAAGTGCATATGTTGCCGCAGTTTCCGCTCTTAATATTCTTTTCCCTAATGAAATACAATGAAATCCATCCTTTACTAATGAATCTATTTCATTTTGATCAAAACCACCTTCAGGCCCAATAACTAATGTCACTGAACTTGTTTCTTTTAATAAATCTCTTAATTTTTCACCAGTGTATTTTGCATCTTCATATGCAACACAGTTTAAAGTTTGTTTATATTTTTTAATATCTTTAAATGATATTGGTTCTACAATTGTTACGATACCATTGCGTTTCGATTGCTCTGATGCTTCTTGAACAATTTTATTCCATCGTTCTAACTTTTTTGATACTTTCTCATCTTTTGCTTTTACAACCGTTCTACTTGATTCAAATGGCACAATACAACTTACTCCTAGTTCTGTACATTTTTGAAGTAAGTAATCCCACTTTTCTTTTTTAATCAATCCAACACAAAGTGTTACCTTGCATTTCATTTCAGTATTATTAGGATCAACTTCATAGACTGTACCCATAACTTGCTTATTTTGATATTGTATCTTAGCGAATCCTGCATCTTGTTGTTGATTTACAAGGCGTACTATTGTACCCTCTTTCATTCTTAAAACATCTTGAATATGATGGCTTTGTTCCTTATCAAACTCAAAAGTCGAATTAACAGTTATTTCTCCTTGTACAAAATATTGTTGCATACACTTCTCCGCTCTTTTATTACCTGTATAGTGTACCAAATTTACTACAAAATAAAAAGCACGAGGTTTCCCCCGTGCCACAAAATCATTATTCTTTTGGTAAAACTAGGTTTAAGATAATTCCAATAGTTGCAGATAAAGCAGTACCACTTAGTGTAACAAACTTACCAAGAGGAAGTAATGCCCCGCCTAAACCAATAACTAACATTGCACTTGCAATGATTAAATTTCTTTGTTTTGTAAAATCTACATTATTATCAATCAACACGCGTAAACCATTTGAAGCAATAACACCATATAATAGAATGCTCATACCACCTAATACAGCATTAGGTATAGTTTGAATAAACGCCGCAACGATAGTACAGCAAGATAATACAATTGCGATACATGCTGCCCCAACTGTAACATAAACAGATGCAACTTTTGTCATTCCAATAACACCAGTATTTTCACCATAAGTAGTATTTGCAGGTCCGCCTAAGAATGCTGATATACTTGTCGCAATACCATCACCCATTAATGTTTTATCAAGTCCTGGATCTTTCAAGAAGTTACGTCCGCAAATTTTACCTAATACAGTGTGATCCCCTATATGTTCAGAAATAGTAACTATTGCTACTGGTAAAATTGCAAATGTTTCAGGTCCAAAATACAAATTATATGTTCTAAAATTACCAAATTGGAATGGTAAGATGAAATCTGGTAAAGCAAAGAACTTACCTGATTCTAAAACTGTTGTTACTTGAGAGAAATCAACAATCCCCAAAGCGCAAGCAATTAAATATCCACAAATAATTCCACAAAGAAACGGTATTATTTTAAAGAATCCTTTTGCTTTAGTACTAATAAATGCTGTTATTACAAATGTAAGGATTGCAACTAACATTGCTTTCCAATCCCCACCTTCAACAAAACCTGCATTACTTACAGCATTACCTGCTAACCCTAATCCGATTACCGCAATCATAGGTCCAATAATAATTGGAGGTAGTAATTTATCAATCCAATCTTTTCCAACAAATTTAATAATAATTGCTACAACAACATAAATTAACCCTACTAACATCAATCCCGTTTGAGAAGCATCTACACTTCCACCCATTGCTTCTACCGCGATTACAACCGCACTAATATAAGCAAAACTTGATCCTAAATAAACTGGTACTTTAAACTTTGTAATAATTGAATAAATAATTGTGCCAATTCCTGAAGCAAATAAAGCTACCGAAATTGGAAATCCTGTAAGGATAGGTACTAAGATTGTTGCTCCAAACATTGCGAATACATGTTGAAAACTAAGTAGTGCCCATTGTGCTGGTTTTGGTTTCTCGTTTACATCGAGAGTCATTTCTACTTTTTGTGACATTTTCTGTCTCCCCTTTCAAATGGTCTTTTTTTTCATGAAAAAAAGACCCCTAAGGATCTTTAGATTGTGCAAATTTTGCTTTATCTTTCTGACATCTCGTGTCAATTTAAAGAATCCTTGCGCTCATTATAGCACAAGCTTATTCAACGAAAAAGCCTTTACTTGTTTTTTTCTTCTCTTTTTCATCTTCATCTACTATTTCATTTACCGTAACTTGAACTTCAATTACTTTTCTAGCATCAGATCTAGTCACTTCGATATCTAAATTCATATAGCTAAACTTCTCTCCAATAGTAGGAATATGTTCAAGTTTATGAATTACCCATCCTGAAACAGTAATCATTTCAAACTCTTCTTCTGTTCTCACATCAAATCTTTCAAACATATCTTCAAGTTCCGCATCACACTCAACAAGGTATACGTTATCACTTAATTGTTTATAATATTCAACGACTACATCATGCTCATCCCAAATATCACCAACTAATTCCTCTAAGATATCCTCTAAGGTAATAATCCCTGATGTCCCACCGTATTCATCCAACACAATCGCCATATGAGTTTTAGAACTTTGTAATTGTTTTAATAGACCAGATATTTTAACGTGCAAGTTCGTAAATATTAATGTCTTAATAATAGATTTTAATTGACCTTTTTCATTGTAATACAAATTATAAAAATCTTTCTCATGAATAAATCCAACAATATTATCAATTGAATTTTCATATACTGGTAAACGTGAAAATGAATTAAAACGGAATACTTTTTCAATTTCATTAAGAGGACTTTTAATATCAACCGCAATTAAATCAACACGTGGTGTCAAAATATCTTTAACATCCAAATCATTGAATTCGATTGCAGCACTAATAAGATCACTCTCATGAGCCTCTAAATTACCTTCACTCTCTGCTTCTTCCACCATTGTCAATAACTCATCTTGAGTATCTGTATCTTCTTGTTTAAATTTAAACAACTTCTTAATTAAATTTTTCCAACATGTAAATAGTATGTTTAACGGAACAAAAATTACAATTAACACTTGTATAAAACTACTACTGAACATTGCGAATTGTTCAGGATTTTCTTTTGCCATACTTTTAGGTGTAATTTCACCAAATATCAATACAACAATTGTCATTACTAAAGTTGAGATTGACGCTCCTGTATCTCCATAAATTTTAGTAAAGATAACTGTCGCTATAGTAGCACTCGCAATATTTACAATATTGTTTCCAATTAAAATTGTTGATATTAAATTATCATAGTTATCCAATTGTTTTAAAACACGACCAGCAGTTTTATTACCATTATTCAACATATTTTTTAAACGTATTCTATTTGAACACGAAAAAGCTGTTTCCGTAGCACTAAAAAATGCAGAAAACATTATTAAAACGATTAAAATTATTAATAAAAATTGTACATGACTATCCATTTTTTCTCTCCTCTATGTAACCTCAATACTAAATAACGTACTTAATTAGGCACGCATAAAATGCAATCTTTGCTTTATATTGAGTTTTTCAAGGGAAATAACAAGATAGTTTTCCCTAAGCCTAATGGGTATAGGTGAATCGTCCAATTTTCACACATCCTTTCAAAATACTGGAATTATTATAGCACCCCAGTTACTTTAGTGCAAATTTGTAATGATTTAAGCCTTTGATTATAGTATTTTGCTGCAACATCTTCCACTCTGTTTTGCTTCATATAAAACTTTATCCGCACGATCAAATAATTCCAAACTTGACTTATCAGTATCACGTTTATATGTTGTTCCAACACTTATTGAAGTCGTAATTATCTTGCCATTATACTCTAGTTTAATATCCTTAATTGCTTTAACACATTTATTCAATATTTCTTGAATTTGATTTTCTGTTTTATTTATATGCAAAATTAAAAACTCATCGCCACCATATCTACCTAGCATAACTTCAGATGGTAATATCGATTCAATGGTACTAGCTACTGTCTGTAACATCAAATCTCCAGCAGTATGGCCATAGTTGTCATTAATCGTTTTAAAATAATCAATATCAAAAATTGATAAAGCAAGACTCTCATTCGTTAAATGCAAGAAATAGTTATCCAGTTTCTCCATAAATCGAATTCTTGTCGAACATCCTGTTAATACATCTTTATACGCAATATTAGACAAGCGTTGATTTAATTCAAGTGTTTTGTTAAACTCTCTTAAATCTCGACTATACGCTACAATAATATCTTCAGTCTCAAGTTTAAGTTTTACTAATGTTACTTCCGCTGGAATTTTATCCCCATTCTTTGAGTTATATACCCACTCAAAATTGTTAACACCTTTACGAAGAACTTCTTCAAACATCTTGTCCTTCTTAATTAAGCTATATTCGCCATCAGGTTGTTTCATAGGCATAAAACTTTCAAAATTATCCAATACATCTTGCTTACTATCAGCGCCAAGTAACTCTATTATAACTTTATTACAGTCAATTAGTTTTAAATCAATAGTCCATAATATACAGGCAAGAGGCATAGAATCTAATACCGCTCTAATTCTTTCTGAAGTTTGTTGTTGTATTCTCTCTACAGCTACTTGAGTTCTAATATCACGCGTAAATCCAGCAACTAATATGCCTGACTCATCATCTATTGCCTCCATACGAACTAGAGTAATTTCAGATTCAATTATTTCTCCATTTAACTTACAATGATGCCACTCAAATCGTGAAAAACCATATTCAAAAGCTTCCGCTATTTTTTCAACGGCCATTTCATCGCTTAATCTACCATTTTTTTGATATTTTGGTGATAAATTAAAGAAATTATCAATATATTCTTTCTCACTATTTAAATCAAATAATTTGACTGCTTCTTTATTACACATCGTGTTTTCAAACTTCGTGTTCCATAAATTGATACATAACGGTGTTGCATCTAAAATAGCCTTAAGTCTCAGATTAAACTTTGCATTCTTTTCTTCTAACTCAATTTGTTTACTCATGTCTCTAGTAAAACCAGCTACTAGAGGTTCACCATTATCTCCTAAGCCATCAATTCTCACCAAATTGATCTCAGCAGGTATTTTCTTACCAGACATATTTTGATGCATCCAAAAGAAATTAGAATAACCTGTTTCAAATGCCTCTTTAATTTTTCTAATTGATTTCTCATTTGTATCTGACCCATCTGGTTGAATTGGAGGTGATAGTTCAAAGAAATGCTTTGTATACGTTTCTTCATTATCTAAATCAAATAATTTGACCGCTTCTTTGTTACACATTGTATTTTCAAAATTTTGATTCCATAAATTCAAACATAGCGGAGATGCATCTAAAATTGCTTTTAATCTACTACTAAATTTTTTAATGCTTTCTTCCATTTTACTTTGCTCACTCATATCACGAGTATAGCTTAGTACAACGTAATCATTCATATATGGAATCCTAACAAAACGAATCTCCACTGGAAATTCTCTTTTACATTTATCTAAATGTTTCCAATAAACTTGAACAGGCTCGCCATCAAAAGCGCGAGTAACATACTCACCCATCTTATCTATACTTAACTTACCATCATCTTGATATTTAGGAGATAACTCAAAATAATTAGCGCTAAATTCTTGATAAGAATCAACATTGAACATATCAAGAACACGAATATTACACGCCATTATTCTTGAATCACGATTCCAAAAAATCAATGATAATGGTATTGAGTCAATCATCGCTAATAGAATATCTTTATCTTTGATTAATTGTTCATGAAATAATTTAGTATCTGGTGTAACAACTAATTTATCGTTTGCCATTGGTTGTAAGATATATTTCTCATAGAATTCAGCCTCAACTATTGGCTGAGCAACATAAAATCCTTGAATAAAATCAGAATTTAATAAACATATATACTCCTGCTCACCTCTTGTCTCTACACCTTCGATGCATACTTTCATACCTGCGTTATGACATAGTCGTATAACCGAATCAACAAAATCATAATTATACTTACTCTTATTTAATGATTTGATAAATGAGCGATCAATCTTAACAACATCTACATTAAAACGTGCAAGACTCGCTAAGGATGAATAACCAGTACCAAAATCATCCATCGCTACTTGTAAATGTAAGTTTTTTAAATCTTCCAATACTTCATTCACTTTTGATGCTTCAGTAATAAAGTAACTTTCCGTTAATTCTAATGTTAAATGTTTAGAATCTAATTCATATTTATCAAGTAGAGACTTAACATTTTCACAAAAATTCGAATCATAAAGTTGTAGATAAGAAACATTAACATTCATCACAAAGTTAGGTAAAAAAGCAACCCACAACTTGCATGTTTGAATAGCTTTCTCCAAAACCCATAAACCGACTTTACTTATTAATCCGTTCTCTTCTAACACTGGAATAAATGTGGTAGGACTTACTACTTCTTTTCCTGGTATTTCATATCTTAATAATGCTTCTGCACCTTTAATTTTTAAATTCTGTGCAAAACAGATTGGTTGATAAACAACATTAAAACCTTCAAAGTCATGATTAACACTGTTTGCCAAATCATTCTTTAAAGATTGTTCAATCATACGTTTAATTAGCATTTCATTTTTAAAGATTGTACATTGATTTTTTCCATTACGCTTAGAATACTCAAGAGCGGTAGATACAGCTTTTTCTAACTCTGCCCACGTATCCCCATCATTAGGAAATGATGCAATCCCTGATGAAAGAGTAAATCTATATGATAAGTTATCTAAATTATGTGGAGTATTTGTATATTTATTTATTTTTTCATAAAGATCTACGAAATCTGTTATTGAACATTTACTAGAAAACAAAATTAATTGATCTCCATCAAATCGATAAATTAAAACATCTTCTGGTAATAAATTCATTAATTCTTGAACTGTAATCCTTAATACTAAATCACCAAAATTATGATCATTTAATGTATTGATTAACTTAAAATTATCAATACCAATTAACATTACCGTTCCTGTTAAATCAACTCCATTTTGCTTTAACAAATCAAAATGTTCTTCTAACTTCTCATGCATTAATAACCCTGTTACATTATCAATTATTCCTTCTCCTGATAAACTATGCAAAATACCGATAATTAAAACAGGTTCTTGCTTACTATTATAATTAATAAAAGTAGTTTCCTTTAACCATATTTCCATTCCTTGGTTAGTAGTAACTTGATAAGTGCATTCCATTTTATCTCTTTTATTAGTTACACCATTTTCAATATAATTATCAAGAATACTTAAATCCTTTTTATGTATGAAAGAACTCCATTTATCATAAAAATCTTTTCCTTTTTTATCTATTGCAAAATCTTCAATCATATTATCTGATAAGTAGTAATCATTATCTAAAAGATTAACAATATAAATATAGTCAGAATTATTACCTATTAGTGTTTGGAAAATGAATTCAGGAAGTAAGTTTAATGTGTTTTCCCCGTCCAAATAACACACCTACCTTTCTATTAGAAACAAGATATCCTTTTAACTTCTTCTTTGTATATTGTAAATATACAACATATTGTATTCATTTTAAACACCATAATAAGGATATACCTCTAAAAAGTGAAAAAATGTTGATTAGTCAACATTTTCTTCGTATTTATTTAGTAGTTTAATAAATCTAGGTTCTTTAAGCAAATCCACTTCATTTATTTCACTTGCATATTTAAGTAACATTGATTGGATCATTTTTTTATCAAATTTACCATCTTTTAGTGGTACATGATCATAAATTATTCTGTTATAAACAACAGGTTTTTCAAGATTTTCAAAATATTCTTCTAATTGAGACATAAATGCTTCCATATCATTTATCTGCATCCCTTTAGAAATCTTTGCGGTCAGAATTATAAGATTGTTAATCCCTAATAAATCATTAAAATCATTAAGTAATTTTTTATAGTATTCAGCTTGTTCCAAATCATTTAATTCTTGTTTTATTTGATATCCCATAAATATATAGTTTTCAATTTTGTTGGCTAATAACATGATTTCTTTTTGAATGATCTCAGTTGCTTCATCATATTTCTTTTGATTTGTATAACATGTTATTTCTAGTGGTTTTGAATCAATCCGTTGTTGTGGTAAACGCTTCAAATGTTCTTCTACTTGTTTGTATTCCTTATTTTTTAGCGCATCTACTGCAAGCATATGTGATGCATAAATTTTAATTTCCGCATCATTGCTTTCTTCAAGCAACCTTAATAAGTCGTAAAGATGCTTATCTTTATCTTTTTCAATTTCTTGATTACTCAATGATTTGCCACCAATAAGCATTACTACAAGCATATATATTAGCTTATTACAATTTGGGTATTCACTAATCATATCCATAGCTTCATCATATGCTAAATTAAAATCTGTATAACATTTCTGAGCAATTTTTTCTGACATCGCAGCAATTTCTTTATCACTCAATTCTTCTTTAAATGATAATAATGTATTCAAATCTACTTTTAATAATCGAGCTAAAGGTGCAACTAAAGTAATATCAGGATAAGTAACTCCTGATTCCCATTTGTTAACAGCTGGTGTCGAAACATTTAAGCATTTCGCTATCTCTTCTTGTGTTAATCCAAGCTCTTTTCTTTTTTTCTTAATTACTTCATTTATTTTCATTTTTATTCTCCATTTAGTCAAAAGTCTTTTGATACTTAAATTATACTAAACATCTCCATTTATACAATTGAATCAAAATTAAGTTATAATAATTTTTATTAACTTCAAGTTAAAAGGATAAACGACCGTTTATCCTTCTAGATCAATATATCTTTTGACTTAAATTCACGATGAACGCTAGCTACTACTCCATGATAAATTATCTTATCATCAGTTTTTTCAGTTAATGTCGCAACAATAAACACAGGATGTAGTGAGCCATCATTAGCAATTAAGCGATAGAATATTTCTACCCTATCTTCTGCAATCTTCATTCGCTTTATACCTTCAATAACATCCCTTAAGTCATCTTCAAATACAATAGCATATGGGTTATTCTCTTCCATATTATTAAGTTCTAATTGAGTATATCCAAGAAAACGAGCAACCCAATTATTGCAATGCACTAACGATAGATTATTATCCGTAATGATGATTTCCAATACACCTGTCGGTATAGTGTCAAGCAAATTTGATAACCGTTTATGAGCTATTTCAATTTCTTGTTTTAGCTTAAACAATTCTTCTACATCTGTTTCAATACCATGAAATATAATTTCATTTTTAGTTCTTTCTGTCATCGAAGCATCAATTGCCACATGTACATAACTACTATCTTTTCTTTTCAATCTAAAAATCGAATGAACTTCATCTAAACCACCATAGATTTTACTAATAATTTCTTTTAACATCGGCTGATCATCAGGATGCGTAATACTCATAATATCATCTTTTTGTAAATCATTTAGTTCTTCAATTGAATATCCTGTAAATCTACTTGTCCATTTATTTACATGCATAATTCTAACTCGATCAGTAAACGAGAATATAAGTACACTGCCTGGTATGTTTTCAACAAGTACATCATAAGGAGTTTTTCCCTCAACTTTATTTATTTTACCATTATTGTCTATAAGAGTTTGTAAAGAAATAATATCATTTGAACTATCAAAAGATATTTGTTCAAAATTAGTATCTACATTAATTGCGTGATAACAACATTTTCCACTTTTTTTAGATCTATATAAAGCAGTATCTGCCATATGATATAGTTTTTCAAAAGTGACATGACTTTTTCCATATGCTAGACCTATACTAACTGACACTGGAATAATTTCTTTGTCTACTTCAATCGCTATTGATGATAATAATTCTTCTGCTTTGCGTTGCAATAAACGTTGCGAAAAATTACCATTTAGCATTACCATAAACTCATCGCCACCCATACGCCCAACAGCATCACTATTTCTAAATATTTTTTTCAATGTGTTCGCAACTTGTCTAAGTACTAAATCACCAATGGGATGTCCTAGATTATCATTAATTTGTTTGAAATCATCTAAATCAATCATAAATAGAGCTGTAACATTTTCTGGATTATAGTTTTGTAATAGTTTAGTTGCTCTCGCTTCAAAACCTTCACGATTTAATACTTCCGTTAATCCATCACTAAACATTTTATATCTAATACGATCTAAACCTTCATCAACACTTTGATAATCTATTTTACTCAATGAACCAAAACTTAATGGCATAATTTGTGTAAAAATTGTATCCCAATTATCATTCAATTTATACGTAATAATGGTTTGAGTTATGCTATGTTTATTAATCATTTCAAGATCATCAACATAATATAGTTCAACTTGCCCAGTTAATAATGCTGAATTATCATTTAAATAATTAATTTTATAATTAGAAATAGAATAATTTAAAAATCCAGGAGTTGTTGTTCCTTCATCATTATTTACAATTAAGATACCATCTTGGAAATTTTCTTTTAATCCACTGTCAATTATTTCTAAAATATTATCTTTATTAGAAGCTATATTTTTTTCTAAATTTTCTTTGAAAAGTGTTAAAAATTCTTGTTTACTAGCCATACATATAGCCTCCACTAGTTCCATCAAATAAAAATTAACTCTAATTACATAGTATTTATTAAGTTTCTACCGCTTTAAATATACTCAATTTAAAGCAAAAGGTAAACAAAAACATATAAAATCAACTATTTACTCTATAAAAAGAGTACTTTCCTATACGAAAAAATACAGTGTACACTAATGCACACTGTATTATGACTAACTATTCAGCTGGGATAACTGATCCATCACTATAAGTATCAAGGATGAATTGTTTAACTTCATCAGACTTTAATACTTCAATTAAAGTTTTAATTGCAGGATCATTTTCACGACCTTCTTGTACTGCAACGATGTTTACATAAGGATTTGTAGCATCAGCTTGTTCAAGAATTACTGCATCTGTAGTTGGATTTAATCCAGCTTGAATTGCATAGTTACCATTGATAGCAACTAAATCGCCTTCACCTTGTTCAAATACTGTAGTAAGAAGTTCAGGTTTTACTTCTTGGAATTTTAAGTTTTTAGGATTTTCAGTGATATCTTCAATTGTTGCGTTTTGTGCATCAACACCCTCAGCTAAAGTAATAACTCCTGATTTTGCAAGAATTGATAAGATACGTCCATGATCAGCGATAGAGTTAGAAATAATAACTGTTGCACCATCTTTAATTTCATCAACTGATTTTACTGTTTTTGAATAGAATCCAAATGGTTCAATATGAATACCAGCAGCGTTTACAATTTTGTAACCATTTGCTTCAACTTCTCCATCAAAGAAAGGAACATGTTGGAAATAGTTAGCATCTACTTCACCATCATTTAAAGCTTTGTTGAAAATATAGTAGTCATCTAATACTTGAATTTCAAGTTCAATTCCTTTTTCAGCAAGGATTGGTTTTGCGAATTCTAAGATTTTAGCATGTGGGTCTAATGTTGCAGATACAACTAATTTAGTTGTTTCACCTGTTGTAGGTTCAGTTGTTTCTGGTGTTGCTTCTGGTGCTGGTTTGCTTGAACAAGCAGCAAGTCCTAAAACTAGTAATCCAGCGAGTAATGTTTTTAATACTTTCTTCATTTTCTTTTCCTCCGATTTATCGTTTGTCAATTTTTTTGACGATATAGTCACCAACACCTTGTATTATAAATACAATAATGATGACAAGTACTGTTGCACTGAATAGCACAACATTATCTCTTCTAGCAAAACCATAGAGATATGCAAGATTTCCTAAACCTCCTGCACCAATGGCACCTGCCATTGCTGTATAGGAAACTAATGAAATTCCTGTAACACAAATACCTGAAACTAAAGCGGGTAGCGCTTCTGGAATAAGTACTTTAGTAATAATCTCTAACTTACTTGCTCCCATTGCTTTACTTGCTTCAATCGTTCCTTTATCAACTTCCGTAAACGCAATAACCGCAAGTCTTGCATAAAAGGGAGTCGCCGCAATGACGAGAGATGGAATTGCTGCTTTGGCCCCAAGCATTGTTCCAACTAACATCTTTGTAAACGGTATAACTAAAATCAATATAATAATGAATGGTATCGCACGCAGCACATTAATAATAAAATCTGTACCTGCATTCAATACTTTATTCTTGTATAACCCCTCCGATTGAGTACTGAATAAGAGAACACCAATAATTAATCCAAAGATGACTGATAGAATTAAGGATGTAAAGGTCATGAATAATGTTTCATTTAATGCTACAACAAATTGATCAATATTTATTTTTTGTAATAGTTCTGTCATAGAATATCAACTTTTACTCCTTCCTTTTCTAACAGTTCCACAAACTGTTTATATTCTTCATCACTTCCGTTTGATGCATGGGCATAGATGACGCCCATGGGTCCCACCTGTGAGTGAGTGATATTTGAATTTACGATACTAACTGGTAGTGTTGTTTTACGAATAACCGTTGCGAGTATTGCTTCATTACTAATATCACCAGTAAAGTTCAAACGTAACACTTGTCCATAAGGATATAATTTCTTTAACTCTCTACGTATAACATCAATATTTTTACCTTCTACAGTTTGTACAAATCGTTTTGTAACATCATCTTTTGGATGTTCAAATATTTCTTTCACTGTCCCCAGTTCAACAACTTTACCATCACTCATAACTGCAACTCTATGACAAAGTTTTTGTACAACTTCCATTTGGTGAGTAATCACAATAATTGTAATGTTGTATTGACGATTTATACGATCAAGTAATTCTAAGATTGAATCTGTTGTTTCAGGATCAAGAGCTGATGTAGCTTCATCACAAAGTAGAATACTTGGATTATTCGCAAGTGCTCTTGCGATACCCACTCTTTGTTTTTGCCCTCCTGATAATTCACTAGGATATGCTTTTTCTCTTCCTTCAAGACCCACAAGATTAATTAATTTTTGTACTCGTTCTTTTCTTTCGATTTTTGAAATACCTGCAATTTCCAATGGAAATTCAATATTTTCTTCAACTGTTCTTGACCACAATAAGTTAAAGTGTTGAAAGATCATCCCAATTTTTTGTCTTTTCTTACGAAGTAGTTTCGTACTCAATTGACTAATATCTTCTCCATCAATGATGACTTTACCACTACTTTGTTTTTCTAATTGGTTAATAATTCTAACTAAGGTACTCTTACCTGCACCAGAATAACCAATGATTCCAAAGATTTCACCATCTGCGATTTCTAAGTTTGCACCTCTTACCGCATGAATATCTTCACCTTTAGATGTAAATGTCTTTACAATATCTTGTATTTGAATCATATTCTAGACCTCCTTATATACAAAAAATCCCGTCCCTATACAAGGACGAGATATATATTCCCGTGTTACCACCTTTATTCGTAATTACCTCACAGTAATTACCTTATCAAGTACAACTATACTTTATCACGTTAACGGGTGAATCCGTCATAGCCTAAGTTTCCCTCGGTATGCAACTCCAAGACCATTTTCATCTCAACTTCCATTATCCCTTTTCAGCTACCAGGACTCTCTAAGAATTTAGGTTGACATTACTTTTCTCTTCAATGTCTTTAACAGTACTTTACACTCTCAAATGTAAGATGTCAATATCTTTTTTCTGAAAATGTTTACAGTTTGATATATTTACTTATTTTATCTTCGTTGTAATTTAATACTAAATCATTTGGAAAATCAACTTCTGCTAATAATGCATCTGTATGATCAGTATTACCAACATCAAATGAAATATGCGCATCACTATCTAAAACTATCATACAGCCTACTTTTTTACATGCTTCTAATATCTTACGACAATTTTCTATTCCATTCACACGACTTGATATTGGACGTAATGAAGAATTATTAATTTCTATTAACGTATTTGTTTCTAGTGCCATTTTTGCCAATTGATCAAAGTCACATGGATAACGATCATCATCTGGATGTCCAATAACTTGAATGTATGGATTATTACATATCGCTTTATATGCACTCATATTATCTTCCAACGTATGTGTTGTGCTATAGCAAGGTGTATGAAAAGAAGCAACGCAATAATCTAGTGACATAAGAACATCTTCATCTAAGTCAACTATTCCATTTTCATCTATTATATTTAATTCGCATCCTCTTAAAACTCTTACCCCATCAATCATCGGTGGAATTACAGATAAGTTTTTAAAATGAAAAAAGTGTGTACCACCAGGAATCCCTGGAGCATGATCACTCATACCATAATATTTTAATCCTTTATCTTTAGCTGCTTTTATATTCTCTTGTAGTGTACTATATGCATGACCGCTACTTATTGTATGTGTATGTAAATCCAATATATTCTTCATCTTATCCCCCACTTAACTTAACTATTATAGAACTTTACTATTTTAATTACAAGGATACCTAACTCATCCATGTACAAACAAAATAAAATAATTAAAAATTAATTATGATATAATATTCAAGAAAGGTTGATGATTATGAAACTAAATACAACTTGTAATAGTATTGATTTTGATGATTTTGTACTTAAGCATAATTTAGTGCATTATACAAAAACATCAATGTGGGCACAAAATAAAAATAATGAAGGAACCCCTGTTTATCTTGGGTTTGTAGATAATAATCAACTAATTGGTACTGCCCTTGCATTTAAACGGAAATGGCATAACAAGACTTATTTTTATATCCCTTGGGGTCCATGTTTAAATACCAACAATCTTGAACAATTTAAAGAAGCCCTTCAATTATGCATCCAATATGCGCGCAAAGAAAATGCTTTCTTTTTAAGAACTGACTTTAATATCCAAAGAGTATCTAGAGATATTGATGGTAATCAAATAGATGGAATTAATAATGAACATATCACTGAATTACTGAAAGAAATTGGTTTTAAACATAAGGGATATGGTTATGCATATAATGGTAGTTGGGTAAATCGCTATACCCTAATTGCTAATTTAGATAAGCCTCTTGATGAAATATTAAAAAGCTATCATAAAGCTAGACAAACCGCTATTAAAAGACATTCAATCATTGGTGTTACTACCCATTTAGCAACGCAATCAGAAATATCTTACTTAATGGAATTTGAAAAAGAACTTGCCGAAATACAAGGATTCAAACCACACACACGCACATACTTTGAAAATATCATGGATAGTTTTAAAGATCATGCTAGATTTTACATTACCGAAATAGATTTAAAACAAATGGTTGCTGGTTTAGACGAAGAAATACATTCCAAAAAGTATGCAAAGGATAAAGAAGCCCTCGCATCAAAAGAGAAGGAATATAACGAAGCTGTTTCTCTTCATTCTAAATATGGTGATAATGTAGTTATTGCAGCTGGATTGTTCTTGTATGTTGGTAACACATCTTATGATTTATATACTTATAATCGTAAAGAATTTAATTTTGTTAAACCAGTAGATAACTTACATTACTTTGCTATGAATGATATGAAAAATTTAGGTGTACTTAAATATGATATGTGTGGTTTTTCTGGAGTCACTAATTCTGATGATCCTTATTATGGTTTATATAGCTATAAGAAATCATTTGGTAGTGAGTTTACCGAATACATCGGTGAGTTTGATTACATATTAAATGTAAAAAACTATACACATTTTATTAAATCAATAAAACTAAAAGGAAAAATTAAGCGTAAACTTAATTCCATCCTATATAAGAAAAAGAATTTGAAGTAATTTTCAAATTCTCTTTAAAATATAAATGATAATAAAGCAAGTACAATAATTCCTAACACAAAATACAACCAAAAGTTACCTTTTCTTTTACCACTAGAATAATTATTTTGATCATCTTTATAATTGTTATCTCTTAGATTTCTCGCATCATCTCTTTTGATATTGTTCATCTGTTGATTTTTAAATAGATCCATTATTTGTCCTCCTCAATTATGTCAAATCTTTCGCAAGAAGTATTAAATGAAAACCTACCTCATATGCATTTGATTGAATCCCTATCACTTTAAATCCATGTTCAAGATACCATAGATAGTCAACACGGTCACATTGTAAGTTTTTAATAGCGTGTGAAATATCCATAATTTTTTGATTATGAATGTTAAACCCTATTGAGCTAATCCCACTGCGTAATGTAAGATAACCTTTACTTTTAGCATATTTTTCTGCAGTTTCAATCAAATCACCTAATTTATGTTCAAGTTTAAATTCGCCATGATCATCATATCCACAACACTCAAGTTCTAAGGTGCGATAACCAATTAATTCTCTACACAATATCCATCCCCTTGGATGTTGCCTATCTTCACCTATAACCCATCCCACAGTTTTAATTGCTTCATTTATATCATAGAGTTGTCCATAGGCTTCTTCCCTAGTTGGCCACCATTCAGGTTTAGAATGAGTCATTAAAGTTGCTACATAGTTAATTGAATCATTATCCAACTCAAATATTTCCATGTAATCACCTTTCTTTCTTACTTGAATTATAGCATAGAAAAAAAACATCCTCACGGATGTTTTTGCTATTTAGCGTAATTTGAAGAATCCAGGAATTTGGTTATCTTCTTCTTCAACGATTACTTCTTCCTCATAATCGCGTGCTGCATATCCAGATTGTGGAGTAACTGGCTTACCTTGTGTTGGTATTTTTGCCTTTGGTAAATCAAATCCAGTAGCAATAACAGTTACAATAATTGCATCACCAATTTTTTCATTGATAGCAACCCCAAATATAATATCGATATCATTACCTGCAGATTCACGAATGAATTCAACAGCTTCACTTGCATCATATACTGAAATTGAAGCACCACCAGTAACGTTTACAATTGCATTTTTAGCACCTGTAATTTGAGCTTCTAGTAATGGTGATTGAATAGCCTTTTGAGCAGCTTCTTGTGCTTTGTTGTCACCTTGTGACATACCAATACCAATTAATGCAGATCCTTGACCTTCCATAATAGAACGAACATCAGCAAAGTCTAAGTTCATTAATGCAGGAACAGCAATTAAGTCAGTAATTGTTTGTACACCTTGACGTAATACATTATCAGCTTCTTTGAAAGCTTCTTCAAATGGAATATGACCAATAACTTCTAGTACACGATTATTTGATACAATGATTAAACTATCAACGTATTCTTTTAATTGTTCAAGCCCTTCTTCAGCTTGAATCATACGACGTTTACCTTCAAAACTAAATGGTTTAGTTACGATACCAACTGTTAAAGCACCCATTTCTTTTGCAACTTTTGCAAATAATGGTGCAGCTCCAGTACCAGTACCACCACCAAGGCCTGCAGTTAAGAAAATCATATCTGCGCCTTCCATAGCTTTTTTAATGTCTTCTTGACTTTCTTCAGCTGCTTTACGTCCATTTGCAGGATTTCCGCCAGCTCCAAGACCATCTTTACCTAGTACTATTTTATTTTCAACAGGTGAAACTTCTAATACTTGTAAATCTGTATTTGCGATAAAGAATTCAACTCCTTGAACTCCCTCTTGAACCATTCGGTTTACAGCATTATTTCCAGCACCACCGATACCGAATACTTTAATTTTTGCAACTTGATTATAAGCTAAATCTGCCATCTCTATTCCCTCTTACTTTCTTGCTTCAAAAAGCATACCTTTCAAACGTTTTGTAATTGATTCTTCTTCTGAATCAGGATTTTGTTCTTTATAGTGAACAGTCTTACTAAATTGCTCCATATCAATACTATTTTCATTTTGTCCATTAATAGGAAGCTGATCTTTATATGCAAAGAATAAACCTAAACATGTCGATAAACCACTGTATCTAACACCTAATGTTTCTGGTGTATAATTCTTTACTTCAACACCTAGTTGTTTCGACAGTAAAGTAGCTAAACCTTGAAGTTCTCCACCTTCTCCAGTAATCATAACAGTCGTCTTATTTGAATTCAAGATAGGAAGACAAATAGATTTCATATCGCTCAACCACTTTTGAACATCTTTTTCAATACAACCACATAATTCTTTCTCAGACATCGTGAATGTTTCACCATGATTTGCCCAAATATAAATAGGCGAATTTGTGTATGATGTCTCATCCAATCGAGCATTATATTTCAATAAACGAGAAATAGTCTCATTGGGTAGGTCAAATTTTTCTTTGATTGAATCAATCCATGTATCTATACCATTCTCAAAGATATCACTATTCATTAGTTTTCCTTTTGATAGTAAACCAAGTGTTGTAGTTTGTCTTTCAAGTTTAATAACAATTACATTTTGATCCATTGTTTGTTCGAATAACGCCGCTTCTTTTGCAAGTGCAAACGTATCCAAATAAATATCCATAACACTTAATCCTGTTTCTTCTACACAGCGTACTAAGTCAAATGCTACATCACGATCAACACATAATAAATCAATATCAATTGTTAAATCCGAACATTTTTCATTTAGCGGCATACGTCTTGTTGAAATACCATTGCATGTGTATTTCACGCAAACTGCTTGTACCATAGCCAAAGAATCATCAATTTTAGTAGCCATTGCCTTTTTTACAGAACGACGAATATCTTGAATAGTCACAACATTCTCAATTGATTCTACTCTTGTATTCACTTTAAGTGGGTAACGATGCATATTAACTGAAGGAATACACAATAAAACACGCTCAATTTTTGCTCCTACTGTACGAGTAGCATTATCAACCGCTTTTTTAATTGACTCTTGAATCGCTTCAGCGTCAGATATTCTGTTATTGCTTATCCCAAATGCTGGCACTCTTTCCACTTTGATAATATTAAAGCGAGTATTAAAAAATTCGCCTAAAATTAATCTAATTTCGTGATCTGCTATTTCTAGGGCAGCAAAGATTTGTTTATCCATGTCCTTAGGAGACCCCCTTTTCAAATTCACAATGTTATAATAACACATATATTCCATTATAAAAAGAGATTACGTAATAAAATGAATAATTTTCATAAGAAAATGTCGTCCAAATACTTGCAAAGAATGAATAGGTATGTTATAGTTTACAAGCGAATTACGAAATTAGAGAGGGGGTCTACGGTATGTCAAGAGTTTGTGCCGTATCCGGTAAAAAAGCATTATCAGGAAATAAACGTTCACATTCATTACGTGCAACTCGTCGTAAATGGAATGTAAATTTACAAAAAGTTAAAGTGATGATTGATGGGAAACCGCAAAGAATCCGTATTTCCGCTCGTGCATTAAAAACATTAAAAGCTGAGCAAGCAGGAAAATAAAAAGAACTGAAAAGTTCTTTTTTTTAATCATTTGTTTGCATCGCAAGCAATCTACCATTTTGAACATGAATAATACATGTTTCACCCAGAATCTCATTGGATAAACCGATGAGATTTTTTGTATCCATAAAATAATCCGTTAAAACATACTTAACATTTTCAAATGTAACAATTGCATCCTCAATAGCAAACAATGATAAATACTTATAATTATTTTTACTAATTGAATGTGTACCTACATCTAAGCAAAATATTTTATTGCGATCATCCATCAATACTAATTCAATGCCATTTTCTTGAATGCACATTTGTTGATTAACATAATGATGATCAAGTCGTCCACCAATAGAACCAAGGAATAATAGTTTTTCATATCCTCTTTTTTTACACTCATCAATCGCTGCTTGACTATCACTAAAATCTTTCATTGCTTCAAGTTGAATAACATCATCACTCATTTGATAAATAAGATTGCGTTCTTCAATTGATACCGAATCAAAATCACCTACCGCAAAAGTCATACGTATACCAGACGAAGCTAAGTACAAAGCTCCCCTATCAACACCAACAACATCACCTACAACTTGCGATAGTGATGTTTTAATATTCGCAACAAGCGTAACTTGTTTTAACATAAACTAGCTACTGCATCCTTAATATTATTTTTAAATACGTAACTACCTGCAACTAAAACATCTGCACCAGATTCTTTACATAACTTACCTGTTTCTTGATTTATACCACCATCAACTTCAATAAGTGTTTCATAATGATTATTAACAATTACATCTTTAAGTTTTTTAATTTTATTTAATGCTTCTGGAATAAATGATTGTCCTCCAAAACCTGGTTCAACAGACATAACTAAAACTAAATCAAATTCATTAACAATATCAAGAATTGATTCTACATTTGTATTAGGTTTAATACTAATTCCCGCTTTACAACCTTTTGAACGTATACTACGTGCTAATTCAATACATGCTTCTTTATCTTTGCACGCTTCATAATGAAAAGTAATCATATTAGCGCCCGCATCAATAAATACATCCGCAAAGAAAACTGGATCACTTACCATGATGTGAACATCTAAAAATAGATCTGTCATCTTACGAAACGCTTTTAAAATATCAGGACCAAATGTTAAATTAGGTACAAAATGTCCATCCATGACATCAAAATGAATCCACTTTGCATTTGCATCTTCCACTTCTTTAAGTTGTTGGTTTAAATTACAAAAATCAATTGATAATACCGATGGTGCTATAATCATATATTTTTCCTCCTATTTTTTCATTAATGGTAAACATTGTAGATAATTTTCATAGCGGATAGAAGATACCACATGATTCTCTACTGCTTTTTTTATCGCACATCCAGGTTCATTTAAATGAATACAATCTCTAAACTTGCACTTACCTAAATAAGGTTTAAATTCAAACATTGAATTACATAATTCAGTAGGTGTTGTTTTAGAAAAATCAAGAGAAGAAAATCCTGGTGTATCAGCAACCCATCCCCCTGCAACCTCATGAAGTTCGGTATGTCGTGTCGTATGTTTTCCTCTACCCAGTGCTTTTGAAGTCTCTTGTGTTCGTAACTCAAATGTAGGATCCAGCGTGTTAAGCAAAGTGGATTTACCAACACCACTTTGTCCTGTTAATACCGTTATTTTATCACATAAAACTGCCGCAAGCTCTTGATCTACATTATCTTTACCACAAAGTAGTACAACATAACCTGATTTACGATAATCATCAACAATTGTATAAATCCCATCGTCGCTTGCTACTAAATCCATTTTAGTAATACATATTACTGGTTGAATATTAGCAATTTGAATTAGAAAAGAAATACGATCCACTAACGTAGCACTAAATTCTGGATCTTTACTAGACATCACAATAATAGCTTGATCAACATTAGCAATCGCTGGACGTAGTAAAGAGTTCTTTCTTTCAAGAACTCTTTCAATACCAACCTTATCATCATAAAACTCTATTTCTACTAAATCACCTACTACAGGAGTAGTTTGAAGACGTACCTTCCCCATAGCTACACAAAGAAGTCTTTCTTTGTTTTCAGTTAAAACAGTATACTGATTTGAAACTATTTTAATAATTCTAGCTTTCATCACATCTCCTAATAGTAATATAAGATAATATACGATCCTTCTTCTTGTGTATATGCACTACCTAATACTGGTGATGTATCAATTACAACACCATATGATAAACTAGCTTTTTCTTCATCCGTTAGTGAACTAGTATCTAATGTTCCCAATCGAACATCCGCACCTAATTCTTCCATCATGCTTTGAGCTTGATCAATTGGCATGTTTTTCAAATCAAATGGGATAACAATAGTTGGATAATTAGAGTAAACTAAGCGAATCTCTGTTGCTGATTCTGGATTGAACTGTTGCCCTGCTTGAAGTATTTCTTGTCTAATTACTTGTCCTGCAGGAACATCAGCATTTTCCTCTGATACTGTATAAATACGCATATTCTTATACTGACTTAAATCCGCTTTTGCTTCTTTTTGATTCCATCCTGTATAATCTTTTACCTTTACTCCAATACCACTTGAAACTGTAACTTGAACGCGTGACCCCTTTTCAACATCAGTTCCAACCTCTGGATTAACTGCAATGATTTGTCCTTTAGGTGTATTATCTGTTAATTGATAAGTTATATTTGACGTATCTAAATTTAAGTTATTCTCTGCGCAAATATCATTAGCTTCCGTTATTGTTAAACCAACTATATTTGGTACTTCATAATTTCTAATAATTGGATCTAATACTCCTGTTAAGGTAATCAACATATAACCAACTCCAAGAGTAAGCAAAATGATTAGTCCTGCAATTAACTTTGGTAAAATTGATTTCTTTTGTTTAATTGGTTTCTTTTTCTTTGTTACTTTTTTATTTGGTTCTTCTTCAAGTTGATTAAATGCCATTGTTCTATTGTCATCGGCTTTAGATGTAAATACTAATTTTTTATCTGCAGCATGATCTGGCATTAAACATTGATTCAAATCATTCAACATTTCCAAACATGATTGATAACGATACATTTTATTTTTAACAGTCGCTTTAATAATAATATTTTCAATTGATTGTGGTAATGAAGGATTAAATTCTCTTACAGATGGAATTTCATTACGCATATGTTTAAGTGCTACTTGTACTGGTGCATCAGCTTGGAATGGTAATTCTCCTGTCAACAATTCAAAGAATACAATACCTAATGAGTAAATATCACTTTGATTTGTTGCGGATTCTCCCCTAGCAAGCTCTGGTGCAAGGTAATGTACTGAGCCCATAACTGAGTCAGACTGTGTTAACTGCAATGCTCCTTGAGCTAAAGCGATACCAAAGTCCAACATTTTTACTGTTCCATCCGGTTTTATAATTACATTTTGTGATTTAATATCACGATGGATAATCCCTTTACGGTGTGCTTCTGCGGTTGCACCAATTAATTGTTTCATAATCGCAATAGCCTCTACTTTATCAAGAGCCCCACGTTGATTTATTAATTGTTTTAAAGTCCTACCACGGATATACTCCATAACAATGAAGTGTTTTCCTTTATCTTCCCCAACATCATATATATCTACAATATTAGGATGAGTTAATGCTGTCGAGGCACTTGCTTCACGTTGAAAACGCAATAAATTTACAGGATCATTGCTTAAATCACCACGAAGTATTTTAATCGCAACTTCTCGATTGAGGATAATATCAACCGCCACAAAAACATCAGCCATTCCACCCTGACCAATATGTTTAGTTAATATATATCGATTTGCTATAGTTTCATTCATCGGTTGTCATTTGCCTCCAATTCTATCAAGATAATTGTAATATTATCAAATCCACCTACTTTTAATGCTTTATTAAGTAAATTTCTAACTTTTAAAGTTGTGCTTAATTCTTTACTAAGCATTATCTTAGTAATGATTTCATGTTCAACATATCCATACAAGCCATCACTACAGATTAAGAAAGAATTAATTCTCTCAGGATGTTCATCAATATCAATTCTAACATTGTCCCAAACACCTAAAGCATTTGTTAAGACATTTTTCTTAGGATGAAACTCTGCTTCTTCTTGTGTAATTTCACCAGATTTAACCAAATCATTTACTAATGTATGGTCTTTTGTAATTGGAATAAACCTTCCATCAGGATAAGCACAATAAACCCTACTATCTCCTATGTTAACAATGAATCTTCCAATCTTACATATTAGAACTCCCACAAAAGTTGTTCCCATACCTTTATAAACATTAGATGTAGTAGACTTAGAAAATATTAAATCATTCGCTTTTAATATATGGAAACGTATCCAACGAATTACATCTTCTTCATCAACAAATCCTTTATTTTCACTAAATACTTTAGAAAAATAGTCAATGGCAATTTTTGAAGCAACATCACCAGCGCGTCCTCCACCAATTCCATCACAGACAATAGCAAAAACATCACCCACCTCGTTTGAAGCGATGACATAATTATCTTGATTAGTTTTGCGAACTAGCCCTTTATCTGTTACTCCATAATAACGCATCGAGCAATTAACCCCTTTCGTGTTTTGCGCGTAATTGACCACATGCTGCATCAATATCATCACCGTGTTTTGCACGTAGTGTTGCTTTTACTTTATTCTTCATTAAACTATCATAAAATCTTAATGCTGATTTTGAATCACATGTCTTAAATCCATGTTCATCTACTTGATTGTATGGTATTAGATTTACATAAGCATTCATACCTCTTATTAAATTTGCTAAGGTACGAGCATCTTCATCACTATCATTAACACCTTTCAATAATACATATTCAAATGTTAATCGGCGATTATTTTCTTCACTATATTTACGTAAAGCTCCCATTAATTCTTTCAATGGATAAGCATGATTAATTGGCATTATTTGATCTCGCAATTCATCACTTGGTGCATGTAAAGATATAGCTAAGTTATATTGTACATGTTCTTTAGAGAACTTTTCAATCATTGGAACAATACCACATGTACTAATTGTAATGTGTCTTGCACCCAACGCTAATCCTTTGTCATGATTTATCGTACGACAAAAATTCATTACATTGTCGTAATTATCAAACGGTTCTCCAGTTCCCATAATTACTAGATTAGAAATTCGTTTATCTTCTAAATCTAATTCTTTTTGAACATATAGAACTTGAGCTACAATTTCACCACTTGTTAAATCTCTTTGTTTTTTTAGTAATCCAGAAGCACAGAATTTACATCCCATGTTACATCCTACTTGTGACGTAACGCAAATGCTTTCTCCAAATTCATAATGCATTAAAACAGTCTCTATTAAAGCCCCATCTTGAAGTTTAAACAAGTATTTAGCGGTTTTATCTTTCGCAACTTGTTTCGCAACTAATTCAAGAGGGTTAATACAATATTCTTGTGACAATTTTTCAATTGCTTCTTTTCCTAAGTCTGTCATTTCATTAAAATCAGAAATACGCTTACGATAAAGCCATTGAAAACATTGATCAGCTCTAAATTTTTTCCATCCAAAACTTAAAAATAATTCTTCTAAGCCTGCATAACTATAATCATAAATTGTTTTCATTTTTTCACCACTGTACTATTCTACCACAAAATGCTAGTTTTTTAACATCTTCGCCACATAGAAACCATCTTTTGTTGTTTCTGTAGGCAAGATAGTTTTTTCACAAATTAACTCGAATTCTGGATGAGTTTTTATAAACCCTTGTATTTGCTTATCATTTTCTTTTTTATTAAGGGTACAAGTACTATAGACCAAATAGCCACCCTTTTTCAATAAATTACCAGTTGAATCTAAAATATCCTTCTGCAATTGCACTATTTCATCAATGTTTTCTGGTTGAATCTTTTGTTTTATCTCTGGTTTTCTACGTAAGACCCCCAGTCCTGAACATGGTGCATCAACAAGAATTCGATCAAATGATTCTGGTGGATACTTTTGATTTAATTCCATAGCATCCCCTACAATAACATTGGTATTGGTAACTCCTAGTTTTTTCATTAAATCTTCCACTAGTTTTGCTCGATGTTCATGAATTTCATTAGCAATGATACTCCCTGTATTATTCATCATCATTGCAATTTGAGACGTTTTTGTTCCAGGAGCACTACACGTATCTAATACTTTCAATCCTTCAACTAATTCTAATTCTTTGGCAACTTGTTGAGAGGATTCATCTTGAATAATAATCTTACCTTCTCTAAATAAATCATTTTGTACTAAGTTAAAATCCGCAACAAATGCTACATCGTCTAAAAAATGTATTCCTTCAACTTTTTCTAATTCTTCCTTACTTATTTTTAAGGTATTTATTCTTCCAACTACTAAAGCATCTTGGTTATTTGCTTCTACAATTTTTTCCATTGTTTCAGAACCATAATGAGATTTCCATAAATTGATTAGCCAATCTGGATGACTGGTGCAAATACCTAAATCATCACTTTCTAATTTACCACGACTTACCACTTTTCTTAAGACTGCATTAACTAATCCTTTAACAGATTTTGGTGCAAGGTCTACTGCTTCATTAACAATTGCATACGTAGGTACTTTATCCATAAAGAATAATTGATATACACTCATATCTAACAAAATAGCTACTTCTTCACTACACTTCTTTTCCATCAAATCTACCCATTGAAAACGACAATAGCGATAATTTCTCAACGTACCATATACAATTTGAGTAACTAATCCTTTGTCTTTTTCTTCAACATCCTCTATTGCCTTGCGCATCATTAAATTAGCGTATTGACCCTCAATACCTATTTTACATAAACATGTATACGCTACTTTTCTTGCGTTCATTCATTTATCTCCTCATTCCAATATCATTGGATTTACATCTACTTTAACTTGTGGACATCCACTTTGCTGAGTAATTTTTTTAACTACACTACCTACTTCAATTTTCATTTGTTCTAAGTTTTTACCTTTAATTAAAATACGATAACGATATGTATCTTTTATACGAATCAATTCAGATGGACCCAATACTTTGTAATCACCATTTAATTCTTGTCGTATTTTTTTAGTCCATTCTTTTGTTTTGTTTTTATCTTTATCTAAAACCATAACTGAAATCATATAGTTGTATGGAGGATATCCTCCCACATGTCTAAATTGCATTTCATAACTAAAGAATGCTTTGTAATCTTGTTGTAAAGCTGTTTTAATCGCATAATGATTTTCATCAAACACTTGAACTACAACCTCACCCGGTTTATCGCTTCTTCCGCTTCTACCCGATGCTTGTACTATTAAATCAAAAGTTGCTTCAACACTACGATAATCACTACGATTTAAGCCCGTATCTCCGTTGAGAACTCCTACTAACGTAACATTAGGATAGTCTAATCCTTTTGCTATCATTTGAGTACCAACTAAAATATCTGCATTGCCATTTGCAAATGTTTCCAATAAACGTTCATGACTATTTTTACGCATTGTTGTATCAGCATCCATACGAATAATTTTTTTATTTGGATAACGCTTAGTTAATTCTTCTTCTAAACGCTGTGTACCAAATCCAAAATTAGAGAATCCTGATTTTGACTTACATGATGGACACTCATAAATATTTTGGATTACCTCACCACAAGTATGACATTTTAATGTTCGATCACTTGCATGATATGACATCGCTAAATCGCAATGAGGACACATTACTACCTCTTGACAAGCATTACATCTAAGAGTAGTGCTATACCCTCTACGGTTCAACAATAAGATTACTTGTTGTCTATTCTCTAAACACAAGTCAATTTTCTTAAGTAATAAGTTACTAAGAATATAAGATTCGCCCTTTTTCATCGTATCTTTTAAATTAACACAATGAATAATAGGCAAATTGTTGTTGATTCGTTCATTCATTTCCACTAATTCATATACCCCTTTAACAGCACGCGCATATGATTCTAATGATGGGGTTGCACTTCCTAATATGACTTTACAACCAAATGTATTAGCACGATGTATCGCAATCTCTCGGCAATGATATTGTGGCGTATTGTCTTGTTTATAGGATGGATCATGTTCTTCATCCATGATAATTAAGCCAAGTTTAGTAAATGGCATAAATACAGCAGATCTAGTACCAACAACTACATGAACTCTATTTTCCTTAACAAGTTTAAACTGCTCATATTTTTCCTGAGGATTTAAACCTGAATGATATATCGCAACATAACTACCAAAACGGCTTTTAACACGTTCAACCATTTGTGGAGTTAAACTGATTTCAGGAACTAAAAATAATACTTGTTTACCTTCATTAACAACATCTTCTGCAAGTTGTAGATATATTTCAGTTTTTCCACTACCCGTTAACCCATGCAACAATGTTACATTTTTATCACTCTTTTTAATTGCTAACATCGCATCATTTTGACATGTGGATAACTCTAGTTTAGGTTTAAGTAAAACTAATTCATCTAATACTGCGCTAGCTTCTTTTTCAAATACTATTAACGCTCCTTTATCAACACAAGTTTTTACTGCTGAACCAAATTCCTTACGTAATTTAGATGCTGACATTTCTTTGTTTTGTTTTACTACTTCTACCAATTGATTCTGTTTAGGTGTCAATACGCACACCTCATCACTAACCTTAACCCATTCTTCCATTTTTATAGTTTGTTTATTAGTTGAAGGTTTAACTTTTGATGGAAGCATTGTCTTAAAACAAGTTATTGTTGGTGATATAGTATCACAAGCCATCCATTTAGCTAATTCTAGTAACTCATCTGTAAGATACGATTCATCATCTAACACGCTTAAAATAGGCTTACAATCAAAGCCTTTTATTTTATTTATCTGATTTAAATCATCATACTTAGTAACTGACTCAACAAAGCCAATTATTTCTCTATTATTAAAATTAATACACACTCTAACACCAGGAACAATCGAATCATCTTCTGATACATAAGAATATGTTTTATCAAGTTGCAAAGTAGGATGTTCTATCCAACATTCAATAAGATTCATAAGACTATCCTCCTAGTTTATTAATTTTAACATAAAATAAGCAAGCCACCCAAAGAAAAAAGACACCGAAGTGTCCAAATTAATTCTAATTTGAATATTGTTCAACTATTTGAAGATATTCATCTACAACTACAATATCGTCAAAATAGAATCCTTCTAAAACTTTATCGAATGGTCCAATAGGTTGAACCCTAGTATGTTTAGCTAGATCAATCATTGTTTCCGCTTGATCCATTTGATAAATAGACAGTCTCATTGATACTACCAATTTCTCATTTTCTTTAAAGGAATTACAATGATCCATAATGAAATCATTAGAAACATTCATATCATCACTACTAATAGTTGTTAATAACTCACCCTGTGGTAAATCCACAAATACTTTATCATTTAATTCTAATTTATTTTGTGTATAAACTTCAAAATAAATATGATTATCATCCATTGGTCGAACAAGTGCACAAGAATTCAACGAATTGTTAAATACATCATTAGTCAAATAGATTTCATCATGTAAAATGACGTAGTCTTGTATAACACTATTTACACTGTCACTTTGAGGATGTAAGGAATACAATAATTTACCATTTTTTGAATATTCTTCTGATAATCCATGATGTTCATTTGTTGTATAAATTAAATCCAACAAGATATCTCCTGTTTGCTTATCAACAAAACTAAAAACTATATCACCCTTTAAATAATCATCTCTATCTTCAAGGATAATCTTAGGTGCAGACATTTTAAATAAGTCATTATCTAAAACCTTTACACCAAATTCTTTATCATAGATTTTAAAGTAATACTCAGTCCCCTCTGTTGTCTCAAGTTTATCAATATCGTGATTAGAAACTCCACCAGAAATCTTACCATTTGAACATGATGCAAGTAAAAAACTACTTATTATAAGGAGAATACTATTTATTAATATACGTCTTTTTAATTTAGCTAAGTTTATATTCACAATAACTCACTACTTCCTTTTTCTAAATTCAATTTTATCACTTAGATACAATTTTTGTTCATGATGAATCTCTGATTCTTCTTCACTATAATAGCTCAAATCATAGCTTAAATCACCATTAGAGTTTACAATACGATAACCATTGTCAAAAGAAGCAACTAGATTTCCAGTATATATATTGCTTTCACAGCACGAATACGCTGCATTAAATCCTTTATCTATAACAAAAGGATAAATCTCCTCAAAGAATCCAGGTTCAACAAAACTCTTAAAATAAATCCCAAAGGTATTATTATTACCATTTTGCCCTACCACAACATGTTCATTTACTTCATCGGGAATTAAGATTTGAGCAAAATCATATTCACCTTGTAAAGTATATACTCGTTTACCATCTTCAACTATATAATTTAACTCTTGTACATTCGGATAACCTGGCCATTTTTCAAAGGGTGCTGCATTTTCATATTCTGAATCAACAATAACATTTGAAATCAAAAATGTTTCTCTTTGTTTCAACTGGTTATAAATACTTACTTCGATTTTTTTAAGTTGATTCACTAACTCGTCTATATTTGTATTTTCAAGTGATACATATGTTTGATATGAACTAGAATCTTTATCTATTGTATCAATATTACAATTCTTATATATTTCTGTATCAAATTCAAATACATTATTATAATCTCCATATCCCAATGTATCACTAAAGTTTCTAAAATCAAAATTATAATTCGCCCATGAAGTATGTGGGTATGCCATAAGTATTCCTATGAATGCTTTATTATCATCACTAGGTATAACCACTGTACAACTTTCAACTTTCTTTAAATCATTTTTAACAGATTGTAATTGGTTATGAATTCTAACTTCCAAACTTCCAAATACTTTTCCAACATTTTCCTCACTTAGTTCATTTGATACATCTAACGAAATTGTTGCATCATCATATACAACTAAATATTGAAAATAGGATGCCGCTATATATCCCCTAGAAACAATAATTCTAGTTATCTCCTCCTCGGTATTTTTATCTAAAATTGTAACTAGTTTTGATCCCATTAAATTATCATCATATCCTGTTATTGTTTCATCATAACTTTCAATATTGAACATTTCTTCTTCACTTATTGTATGAACTTCTCCAATCTTTATTGGATTATCTTCATTATATGAAAGTGTAACTAATCCATCAAAAAAATCATAAATACTTCTATTTTCTTCACTTATCATTACAACATCATGATCTATTTGTATTCTGTTTTCATCTATTTTTTTACTACAAGATACAAGTGTTGAAACAAGACATGTTAAAACTAAAGAAATTATTATAAAGCTTCTACCTTTTGATTTCTTTTTCATATCTACTAAGTTCAATAATCGTTCTTTTAATGTTTTCTTATCTTGATTAAATCTTGTTGATAAAACAGTATTACTATTTTTTATTTGACTACGCAAAACTTGAAGAATTGTAGCGCCATAATCTTTGCGATAAACTAAATCTTTATTTCTTAAAACAATTTCATCACAAGATAATTCAATATCTTTGTCTGCTTCCTTAAGCATTATATAAACTAATGGGTTAAACCAGTGGATACAGCAATTTAACATGAGAATCCATTTAAACAAAATATCATGTCTTAAGTAATGCACATATTCATGCTTTAAAATCATGTTCATTTGATAATCATTTAAATTAAGATCATTAATAATTATTTTAGGATGTATTAGTCCCACTAACATCGGACTCGATACAAGCTTACTTTGAACTATTTTTATTTTATCTTTTTTATCAATGTTCTTTAAAATTGCTAATACATTTTCTTCTATACTTTCTTCACTGGTTCGAATTAGATGTTTAAAGCGAACATATTTAACTATTTGTACAGTAAGCATCCATGTAAATCCAACTAACCAAATTAGTATTACTGATTCCATTAAAGTTATCGTTTTACTATTTGTATCTATTTCCAAATCAACTGGTGCATCAACAAAAAAGGAAGCTCCCATACTTGTTGTCTCAGAACGACTTAATTCATTTTGGGTATTATTCGCATTCAAATAAATTGTTTTATTTGGTATTTTTACTTGATAGGAACTAGGCAAAGAAATATTAAATGGAAGTAATAGCCTAACAGCGATAAATAACCAAATAAAATAACGTACACTAGTTGCATAATGATGTTTACACAATGGTTTGATTAACATTAAAAAACCAATACATATTGCCATCGTAACTGAAACCTCAATTAACATTAAGAACATTTTTTCCATAGTTGGTCTCCCTTTATTATATACAGTTATTTTCCCGCTTTTTTAAGTATTTCCTCTAATTCATCAATATCTGACTTACTTAACTTAGTCAAATCTATTAATGAAGTTACTAAACTCTTTACTGAATTATTATGTACTTTTGTCATAAACCATTCCGTTTCACATGATTTATAATCCTCTTCTTTTACTAAGGGTTCATATAACTTTAATCGACCTTCTTTTTTTAAAATTACAAAATTACGCTCATATAATCTAGCAAGTAAGGCTTGTATTGTAGACATAGTCCAATTATTATCTTGGCAGAATTCCGCAATTTCACTTGTTTTTAATGGTTTCCCTTGTTGCCATAGGATATTCATAATTTCTAATTCTGATTCTGGTAATCTTTTTAGATTCATTCTTCATCACTCCTTTAAATAATTTAGTTATCTACATTTGTCAATTTAAATATATATTTCTTCTCTACGTTTGTCAATATAGAAATTAAAACAATAGAGATTGTCATTCGACAATCCCTAGGAAGTTACTTCATTTTACTTAAAATAGATTCTAATTCATTTAACTCATTATCATCTAACTCTTCTGTTTCAACCAAAGATAATATAAGTGATTTAAGTGATCCATTATGGATTTTATTATAAAGCCAAGTAGTTTCTAACTTCTTATATTCTTCCTCTTTTAAAATACTATAGTAATATTTTAATCTTCCCTCTTTCTTACTACCTACATATCCTCTTTCTTCTAACCTTGTTAATAACACTTGAACCGTTGACATCGTCCAGGACTTATCAAGTTTCTCTAGAATTTCACTAGTTTTAATTGGTTCTTTTTGTAACCACAAAACATTCATAACATCAAGTTCAGAATCTGGTATTTTTTTTATAGCCATCATTATTTTTACCTTTCTAATTAATCTTGTGAAATTGATATATTAATTACACCATTTATAAAGTCACTTGCAATGTCAAAATATGCATCTTTATCATCTTGATTAGTTAATAAATTATTCTCATATCTATAAGTTTTCATTTCCTCTGACTCACCTTTAAATTCAAAATAATATGTTTGTAATAAATCATTAGGATTTTCTTGCTTAATATAAACTAATTGTTGTTTTGTATTAGCAACACTACTCTCATAGTATACATAAATACCATTACTATTATCTACCGCTATTTTAAGTCGAGGATCATAATTTGCTGGAACATTGATCGATATACCATTGACTCCTGTCTCATATATAGTGATATCTTCTTTTTGTAACATTGTTTCTTTTCCATCTATCACTTTTAATTCATTTGGAACTGAATAATAGTATCCAAAATCAGGTTCAATTGGACTAATATTAAATTTATCATCTTCATTTACAATAATTTTGCTTGTATTAATATTATTCACATTCATATTAATTCCATAAAATTGATAATTAGTTTTGTTTATTTTTTCAATTACATTTTCTAATGAATCATAATCTGAAACTTGAATAGTTGTAGAGTTATATCGATTAACATCAACCTGAAATCCACATTCTTTGCTTACTTCTTGATTTAATTCATAATTCTTTAAACTTATTTTTCCATTAAGTACATTTCGAATATAACTATCATCAACACTACTCATATAATATGAATTAAATTCCTTGTTATTTAATTTATTATCAGTAGAAAAAGTAGTAACATCCAAATTATTTTCATCTATTGGTGTTATTAATGTACAAATATTTTTTAAATTCATTAACGTATCATCATTTATTAGAGTACCATTAAGTTTATACTGCACATTTGAATACACACGGTTTATATCAAGTGTTTCAAATGAAATTATACCAATCGCATAATTTCCATAATTAAAATAAGTCTGATCGGGATAACCAATGTTTAATTGTTGATTTACATCATTTGTTTTTGTTATAAATGATTTTGTGGATAGAATAGCTCCATCATCATATTTAAAATTCATTGCAAACTCTACTTTATCATAATCATTTGTTGAAATTAAATTAAAATCATCTATATAGTAGTAACCATCATCTGTTGAAGGATTCAATACTAATTCAATTTCATTAAAGAATTTATATACAGTCCTATTATCATTCTCTATTTTAGTAACGACATCATTTATTTTTAATGTATTACTACACGATACAAGGGACGTGGTAACCGCAATTAATAGAAGTGATATCACTATAATTTGTACACCTTTTGACTTTTTCTTTGTATCTGCAAGTGTTATAAATCTTTCTTTAATATTTTTCTTTTTACTACTAAAACTCGTTGTTAGTATTGATGTTTGTTTTTTAGTGTTACTTTTTATAAGTGAAAGAATTGTATTCCCATATTCTTTTCGGTAATTCAAATCCTGTCCTTTTAGTACTTCTTCATCACATGAAAATTCAATATCTTTATCTATTTCTTTTTCCATTAAATATACAAAGGGATTAAACCAGTGCAAACTTCTTGTGATTAGAATTAGTACTTTGAATAATAAATCATGACGTTTATAATGAACAAATTCATGTTCAAGTATCATCTTAATTTGCTTATCCGTTAAATTTACTTCTGTAATTATGATTTTAGGATGAATAAATCCAATCAACATCGGACTAGGTAAAAATTCATTTTGATAAACTTGAATATTAGTATTGTATTGGTACTTACCTTCTATTTCTGATAATAACATTTGAATATGATTATCACATTTAACACTTGATTTAGAAACCATTCTTGAGTAATAACTATATCTTATTATTTGATATATAAGAGTTATCAATAGAACACTTATCCAAATAACAAACATAACTTCAAATAAAGATATCGTTTTAGAATCCTCAATTACCAATTCTTTTGTTTCCAAATTCGTTTCTGTAAAATCCTGATTTAACACTCCCTCTGGATGCGAAACCATTTTTGTATCTGGAATGATAAATACCGTTCTATTTTGAGGTGTGTTTATATCTATTGCTTTAGGAAAAGAAATGTTAAATGGTAATACTAAACGAATAACTATAAAAAGCCATATGAAATAACGCATTTTAATGCCATATCGTTTATTAAATAATGACTTCAATAATAACATTAACAAAATTAATACCGTCATTGATAGTGATACTTCAAGCAACATCATTAATATTTTTTCCATATTTCCTCCTTCACCTACATTTGTCAACATCATCGTATTACCTTCACCTACATTTGTCAATATGAAATATACAAAAAACAAGAACTAATCTGTTCTTGTCTCTTCTTTATCTATAAACATTGCGGTAAAACCCACTAATAATAATATTGTACATATTATTATTGCATGTTGCCCAAGTCCTTTAATAAATATATTGCCTATAATTGCTCCTGACACAAAGAATACTATCAGTATTATAAACAGGAATCCCTTTTCTAGTTCTTGCGCATTTTTTGAATAAAAATACTCACAAAAATATGTAGTTGCGCTTCTAAGATTTCCGATACACATCGTAGTTGATGCTCCTAAACCATGAATTTTTTTAAAAGATTCTACTTGTAATCCACATCCTAATGAAATTAAACTATTAGCTAATAAATTACTTGATTGAGGAATAAATGAAACAACAAATAGTACTATTGCTTCAATTAGTATAGCTACCTGGCGCCAATGAACTTTACTACTATCTAGAAATTTTTTTCTTAAAACAAAGGCACAAGCAATTCCAATCATAAATGCAATTATTGGAACTATGTAACGTATACAATCATTCCATTCTCCTTCGAACATATGCATTCCTAACAGTAATAAGTTTCCAGTTTGAGCATTCGCAAATACTTTTCCACGGAACACATAAGAATAAGCATCCATAAAACCACCATTTATCGCTAACAGTAACCCAAGTCGTACTGAATCTGATATTTGAGTCGATTTATTCATGAAACTACCTTCTAGAATTCAGAGTATTCAGTAATAATTTTATCCATCGCAACATCGTGTGCTGAACAAATAAAGTTTTCAACTTGTTGGTTTGCAAATGCAATACCAATATGAGGTGCTGATACTTTATCTAATATTGAATCATAATATCCCTTGCCATATCCAATACGATGTTTAAGTGAATCAAATCCTACCATTGGCACGATCATAAGTTCTACTTTATTTAAATCAAATTCTTCATTTGAAATAGGCTCTAATAGTCCAAATATACCCTTTTCTAAATCATCAAATGATTTCATTTCAACAAATATTAATGATTTCTTAATTACTTTTGGAACAATTACTGTTTTTCCACTATCTATTAATTCTTGAATTAATTCTTTTGTATCTACTTCATCTTTGATACTTACATAAAGTCCAATCACTTGCTTATCTTGACAAAGTTTTTTAACTTCAGTTTTAATTAATCTACTTTTTTCTAATCTTTCTTCACTACTAATTTCACTACGTTTTTTTAATGCAATTTCTCTTAGTGTATGTTTCTCCATATGTTGTCCCTCACTTGACTATATTATAACACATACAAAAAAATAAAGGACCAATCTTAACCGATTGATCCTTCCATATCTAATTTTAATAATTGATTTAATTCAACTGCATATTCCATTGGTAATTCTCTTGTAAATGGTTCTAAGAATCCCATGATAATCATTTCTGTTGCTTGTGATTTAGTTAAACCACGAGACATTAAATAGAATAATTCTTCTTCTGATATTTTCGATACCGTTGCTTCATGTTCAATTGTACTTGTACGATTATTAGCAACATTTGTAGGGATAGTATCACTTGCAGATATCTTATCTAGAATTAATGTATCGCATTCTACTTTAGATTTCGCATATTGGGCATTCGGTCCATGAGACACTAGACCTCGATAGTTTACAGCACCACCACGTCTTGCAACTGATTTAGATACAATTGTACTTGATGTATGTGGAGCTAAATGAATCATTTTTGCACCCGCATCTTGTATTTGGTTTTCACTTGCAACAGCAATCGAAATTGTCATACCTCTTGCGTATTCACCAGCTAAAATACATGCTGGATATTTCATTGTAATTTGTGAACCAATGTTTCCATCAATCCATTCCATAGCTCCATATGCTTCAACTTTAGCACGTTTAGTTACTAAATTTAAAATATTACTTGACCAGTTTTGAACTGTTGAATAACGACATTTAGCTCCTTCATCGACAAATATTTCAACTACAGCAGCATGTAATGAATCTTTAGAATAGTTTGGCGCTGTGCATCCCTCAACATAGTGAAGATCTGCTCCCTTATCCACAATAATCATAGTTCTTTCAAATTGTCCCATTCTTTCTGAGTTAATTCTAAAATATGATTGTAGTGGCTTATCTAAGGCTACTCCTGGTGGTACATAAATAAATGATCCACCTGACCATACAGCTGAGTTTAGTGCAGCAAATTTATTATCAGCGCTTGATACAATAGTACCAAAATACTTTTTGAATAAATCAGGATATTCTCTTAATGCACTATCAGTGTCTAAGAAAATTACTCCCTTATCTTCTACTTCTTTTAACATATTGTGATAAACAACTTCAGATTCATATTGAGTTGATACACCTGATAAAAACTTTTGCTCAGCTTCAGGTATACCCAAACGATCAAAGGTGTTTTTTATAGTTTCTGGAACATCATCCCAGTTGCTTTCTTTTTCATCACTTGGGCGAATGTAATAAGTATAATCATCAAAGTCTAATTCTTTTAGACTAGGACCCCATGTAGGCATAGGCATCTTCTCAAATAAGTGGAATGCTTTTAAGCGATATTCTAACATCCATTCAGGTTCTTTTTTAATCTTAGAAATTTCTCTTATTGTATCTTCAGTTAAACCTTTTTTAGTTTTGAAGATACTTACATCTTTATCTTTAAAGCCATACTTATACTCATCCTGTGTTTTTAGTACATCATCTTGGCTCATGAATTATTCTCTCTTTCATCAATCATTTGGCGGATAGCCTTCCAACCTATGGTTGCACACTTAATACGATTAGCTTGTTTAGATACACCTTTAAGTGCAATAGCTTCTTGTATTATTTCTGGATCATATTCTTTTTCATCAATCATTGCATAATAATTATCAATAATTAAAATAGCTTCTTCAATTGTTTTACCAACCAATAATTCAGTCATCATTGATGTTGATGCAGTGGCAATAGTACAAGCTACCCCATCAAAACAAATATCTTCTATTTTATCATCAACAATTTTTGATTGAACGGTAATATCATCAATACACGAATCTGACGCCATATGCAAAGATGCATACGTGCTATCTTCTTTTAATGCATGATGCCTTGGATATTGATAGTGATCCATGATAAGTTCACGTAGAACTTGTGGATCATCAAGTAAACCTGCCATAGTTACTCCTCCTTTTAGAAAAAGATTCCCACACAGTTTTCAACTGTAATCTCTTTACATGCTTCTACAAAACGATCTACTTCATCCTTTGTATTATAGAAATACAATGAACAACGAATTGTTTCTGATGCTTCAATTAATTCAATTAATATTTTTGCGCAATGATTTCCTGATCTTACTGCCATCCCTTTAGTATTAAGGAAACTTGCAGCATCTTGTGCAAATACATTCTTAACATTAAATGTAATAATTCCGGTTGATGCATTTGGATTATAGATAATTAGATTATCTAATTCCCTAAGTTTATCAATAGCATATACACGTAATTCATGTTCATATTTATATACATTTTCCATACCTATTTTTTCTAGGTATTCAATAGCTGCACTTAATCCTAAAACGGCTTCGATTGCAGGAGTACCCGCTTCAAATTTATATGGTGCATCTTTTAGTAAGATATTGCCACATATATCAAATCGAGCATTACTTCCACCACCTAACATGAATGGATCCATTGCTTGTAGTAAATCAAAACGACCATAAAGTACACCAATACCGGTAGGTCCACACATTTTATGTCCACTAAATCCTAAGAAGTCTACTCCCCACTTTTTAACATCAGTTGGTACATGTGGTACTGATTGAGCACCATCACAAACAACTATTGCTCCATATTCATGAGCAATTTTAGTAACTTCTTCAATCGGTTGAATATATCCCAATACATTTGATACATGAGCCATAGCAACTACTTTAACTCTATCATGCATTGCTTTTTTAAAATCTTCTACACTCATTTCACCTTCACTTGAAAGTGGAATATATTCAATCTTAGCACCTGTTTCTTCACATACCTTAAACCAAGGTAAAATATTAGAAGCATGTTCAGCTTCCGTTGATAAAATAACATCGCCTTCTTTTAGGAATTTACGTCCATAACCATAAGCAACTAAGTTTAAAGACATACTTGCTCCTGAAGTAAATACTATTTCTCTAGTATCGGCATTGATAAAGCGCGCTACTGTTTCTCTTCCCTTTTCATAATCTTCTGATACTTGATATGATAAATCATAATCTCCACGATGAACATTTGATGTCTCATGGGTATAGTAATTAGTAACTGCATCTATCACGCATTGTGGTTTGAATGTAGTTGCTGCATTATCTAAATACGCAACATCATTGTTTTGAATCATTGGAAAGTCTGTTCTTACTTTATTTACATCGAACATGACTCGACCACCTTACTTTCTATTTCTTTCTTCAATTTTTCTTGCAACTCTTCATTATCAATAAATTGTGCTACTGGCATTAAATAACCAATTGTAATTAAACTTAAAACTTGTTTTTGTGTTAATCCACGTGATTGTAAATAAATCATTTGGTTTTCATCTATTTGTCCAACACTTGTCGCATGACTTGCTTGTACATCGTTTTCATCTATTAATAATTTGGGAATAATCGTTGCTTTTTGATGCTCATCAAATGTTAATGCACGAGATGTTTGATGTGATGATGAACCATAGGCACCTTTTACAATTTTGCCTGTAGCCTCCATTTTATAATGTGCACCTTCAAGTACCACACCATAGTTTTCCATATTACCAGAAGTATTAGGAGCATGTGAGGTACATGTAATATTAAATAGCTTATCATTTTTACAAAGACTAGCACTTTTAATAACTGCTGTAGCACCTGATTCTTTTAATGATACATTTGTATCTCTAGTACTGTTTGCTGCATTACATTCACCATACGCAAGATTCAAATAGGAATTCTTATTAACAATATACTTTTCATTAAATGTAATACTTGTATTTGTATTATTCCAAACAAGCATTGTACATCCAGCATTCTCAAGTACATTCATCGTAATTGAAAGAGTAGATGATTGCTTTACATTAATAAAAACACTAGAAAAGCCATCACAAGTTAAATCCAGTGTTAATGGGTCGCTTGTATCGATTATCCATTCCAAATATCCATCAGAAATGACTTCGTTAATTCTTCCACCAACATCGATTAATTTCATACTTGAGTTCCCTTTTTAGGTGCAGCACAAGTTCCTAGAGTAAATGTTTTATTTTCTTTTACTTCTAATACTGGTTGAATATTATATTCTTTATATAACCAGTCATAACCTTCAGTATCAATCTTTGTTACTAATTCTTCATTGCCTTCAGCAACTATTTTACCATCAACTAACACATGAGCATGTGTTGGTTGTAATAATTGATAGAATCTTTCATAATGTGATACCGCCAAAACACCACAACCAATTTCTTTTTGTAATGCTACAACACTACTTGCTACTATTTTAAGTGCATCTACATCTAATCCACTATCTATTTCATCTAACATTGCCATACTTGGTTTAAGCATTCTCATTTGAACAATTTCATTACGTTTCTTTTCTCCACCAGAAAAACCCTCATTTAAGAATCGGTGAGCTAAATCTGGTTTCATTTCCATATCTTTAATTGTCTTTTCCATTTCTTTTATAAATGAAAATAAAGGAATTGGTGTATCACGGCGAGCATTAATAGCTGCACGTAAAAAATCACTGTTTGTAACCCCTGGTACTTCTTGAGGATATTGCATTGCTAAAAATAAGCCTGCACGACTTCTTTCATCAACACTCATTGTTAATACATCAATACCATCCAATGTAATACTACCACTAGTTACAATATATTTAGGGTGTCCCATAATTGCAGACAAAAGTGTACTTTTCCCATTACCATTAGGTCCCATTAAAGCATGTATTTCATTTGACTTTATTGTAAGAGATACCCCTTTTAGAATCTCTTTTTCTTCAATACTTACATGTAAATCTTTTATTATTAATTCTGACATATAGTTCTAAACCTCCTCAAAGATTATAGCATATCTTCATCTTTTTGGAGGAAAATAAGCACTTTTTAGCCAAGATATGCGTATTCACATAAAATTCAGCTAAGCATCACACATTAGAAATTGCAAAAACGTTTGAAATACCCTATAATTAGTAAGCGTTTCAAAGGAGGAAAGACATGAAAGACATGTTCAAAAAATACGGAGTCGTAATTCTTATCAGTGCATTTTTTATCGGAATTATCGTTTACTTCGGTTATGATCAAACAAAAAACGTAATACAAGGTAAAAAATCAAATGGTGAAGATGTTATCTTTTCAATTAATAATGAAGATGTAACAGCAAATGAATTCTATGATTTATTATATAGTGATTTAGGAATTCAAGCAGCGTATTCACAATTCGAAAAAGCTGTAGTAAATGCTGGAGTAGAAGTAACAGATGAGATGAAAGCTGAAGCAGATGAATATTCAGCTAATATTATCGCTAACTTCCAACAACAATATGGTACAGGTTATGAAGAACAATTAGTTACTGCTTTAAAATCATTAGGTTATTCATCAGCTAGTGATTTAAATACTTATATGCTAGATGGTTTAAAGAAAAACGCTTTAATGGAAGATTATGTAAATGCCAATAAGGATGCTGTTTATACTCCTTATGCAGAAGCTAAACAACCACGTGTAGTTAGTCACATTTTAGTTTCTATGGCTGATGTAGAAAACCCTACGGATGAAGAAAAAGCTAAAATGGATTCAGTAAACGCTGCTTTAGCTGAAGGTAAAGCATTCACTGAAGTTGCTACAGAATTCTCTGATGATACAGGTTCTGCTGTAAATGGTGGTGCTTTAGGTTTCATGGATGCTGATACACAATATGTACCAGAATTCTTACAAGCTGCTTTAGCTCTTGAAGCAGGTCAAACAAGTGAATGGATTAAGTCACAATATGGTTACCATTTAATCGTATGTGATGCTACTGACTATGAAACACTTGCAACATACCCTGATTTATTTACACAATTAACAACATTTGCCCCTGAAACTCAACCTAAAGCTGTTTGGGCTAAAGCTCAAGAATTAGGCGTAGACTTTAAAGAAAACGCAGAATTAAAAGCAGCATTACTTGAATACATGGGAATTAGCGAATAGGAGGACTAATCATGAAGAAAATATTACTTAGTTTATGTGCCCTACTCCTACTTGCAGGTTGTAGCGACGCTTATGGAAAATTAACTGATGGAAACACTGAATTATTTACAATTGGTGAAACATCAATTACAAAAGATGACTTATTTCAAACAATGAAATCTCAAGCATCAGGTTACGCTGCTTTATCTGAAGCAACACGCGTAATTTTAGAAAATGAAGTACCTGTTACTGACGAACTAAAAGCAAGTGCAGATGCTAGCTTACAAACTTATAAAACAACATTTGGTGAAGGTTTCACAACAGCAATCCAAAGTTATGGTTTTAAAGATGAAGAAGACTTCTATAACAACTCATTATTAGTTAATGCTCAATTAGTAGAATTAACTAAAAAATATGTTACTGACAATTTCGATGCTTTAGTAACAAAGTATGATCCAAAAGAAGTAATCGTCTTAACATTTGCTACTGAAGAAGATGCAAAAGCAGCAAAAACTGATTTAGAAAATGGTACTGATGCATTAACAGTAGGAAGTAACTACAATTCAACATCTGCCGGTGCAGAAAGAATCGTAACTACTGAAACAGATTTAGATACTAATGTTAAATCATTTATCCAAAATGCTACTGAGCCTACTATTTCTGATGTAATTATTGGTGCTGAAGCTGAAACATTCTCAATTGTTCAAGTTACTGAAGCAGATGCTAATAACATTAAAGATGAAATAACTACAGTATTAGCAAATCTTGATACAATGGCATCAGAAAGTGATGTATATTACTTTAAGAAATACGGTTTCAAAATCTATGACAAAGATTTACACGATAACATCGAAGTAAATTATCCTGATTATTTATTTTAATCACTAAGGTGCAAGCAATTGCACCTTTTCTTTTGCCTTAACAAACCCTATAATATAAGTTATAAGGAGATAAACAAATGACAAAATCAAAAGTATATTTTACCGATTTTAAAGCAAATCTTGAAGATAGCCATTTAAAGAAACTAACGCGCTTAGTTACTAAAGCTGGAATCAATACTATCGATATGAAAGATAAGTTTGTAGCAATTAAGATTCATTTTGGAGAACCAGGCAACTTAGCATTCCTAAGACCGAATTATGCTAAAACAATTGTAGATGTAGTAAAAAATAATGAAGGTAAAGCATTTTTAACTGATTGTAATACACTTTATGTTGGTGGACGTAAAAATGCCTTAGATCATATAGACAGTGCTTATTTAAACGGATATAGCCCTTTTAGTACTGGATGTCATGTAATTATAGCGGATGGTTTAAAAGGTACTGATGAAACACTAGTACCTATTAATCAAGAATACGTACAAGACGCTAAGATTGGTCGTGCTATTATGGATAGTGATATCTTAATCTCACTCACTCATTTTAAAGGACATGAATCTACTGGATTTGGTGGTGCATTAAAGAATATTGGTATGGGATGTGGATCACGTGCTGGTAAGTTTGAAATGCATAGCAATGGCAAACCTGTAGTTGATGAATCAATATGTAAATCATGTGGAATGTGTATTAGACAATGTGCACATGATGCATTACATTTTAATGAAAACAAAAAAGCTCATATAGATGTTAATAAATGTGCTGGATGCGGTCGTTGTATTGGCACATGTGGATTTGATGCTATTTCAACACTTGAATGGGAAGCAAATGATATCTTAAATAAGAAGATTGCTGAGTATACTTTAGCGGTTGTTCAAGATAAACCTTGTTTCCATATTAGTATAGTGTGTGACGTATCACCTAACTGTGATTGTCACTCTGAGAATGATATTCCTATTATCGCTGATGTTGGAATGTTTGCATCATTTGATCCAGTTGCATTAGATCAAGCCTGTGCTGATGCTTGTTTAAAGTCACCTATCATTGATGGTAGTGTTCTATCTCATCAAGATCATCACCACCACGATCCATTTAAAGATACTCATCCTGATACAAACTGGGAAGTATGTTTGGAACATGCTGAAAAAATTGGTCTTGGATCTCGTGATTACGAATTAGAAATTGTTAAATAAGGTATATTATGTGTATATTTTGTAAAATAATAGCTGGTGAAATACCTTCAGCTAAAGTTTATGAAGATGAATATGTTTTAGCTATCTTGGATATATCACAAGTAACTTATGGACATACTTTAGTACTTCCTAAAAAACACTGTACTGATATTCTTGATGTTGATCAAGAAACAATGATGCATATTGCTTCAATACTACCTAATTTAAGTAAGAAAATTGTTTCTAATACTAAAGCACTTGGTTGTAATATTCTTAGCAATCAAGGGGAAGTAGCTGGTCAAACAGTTAATCATTTACATTTTCATATTATCCCAAGATATGGTAGTGATGATTCAATTGTAATTAACTTTAATGAATCAAAGAAACAAGACTTAGATGAAGTCCTAAAAACGATAAAAGGTTAAGCACACGCTTAACCTTTTATTTATAATCTTCCCCTGTAATACTTCTATTTGGGTTATCGATACATAATTTTCTTGCAACCTCAGGTGATATCTTCTTTTCTAGTATCTCATAGATGTCATCTAATGCATTAATACGCATTCCTATATAAGAATGAGCATCACTTGCAATTACATCACAATATCCCTCTTTAACCATGCGCCAAGCTACATCTTGGACATATGCCGCTTCTCCAAATTGAATTAAGCTTGTACGGTTAACTTGAAAAGCACACCCCATTTCACGCCATCTTTTCAATGTTGTGAAATCCTTTTGAACACTTTCATATCTTTCAGGATGTGCTACGATAACACGATATCCTGCATCGATTAGTGCTTGTAGATAATACTCTTCACTATAACTTGTCTTTCCCGCATAATGCCAAGGTAATTCCACAAGTACGCGATTTGTATGATTCAACGTAACTATTTTATGTTCAGTAATCCATGGTAGTGCTGTATCAGATACTTGAAACTCAGATCCTAAGTATATTTCAATTGGTAATTTTAATGCTTCAACTTTAGCTTTTAATACTTCAAAATTCGAATTTAAATATTCGAATGTATTTCGTTCAAATCGATGCCCTGGAATTGAGTGTGGAGTACATAAAATTGCAGTAATACCATGTTTAATTGCAACTTGAATCATGCTTAATGATTCATCAATATTATGTGCTCCATCATCCACCCCAAAAACAACATGACAATGCGTATCAATCATTTTTAGGTTTATAGAACGAACGATTTTCCATCGCGAAAATACGCTGCGTAAATTCTCCTGGTTGTACTGATTCTAAAGCTGATTCCAATGTATTTAATCTAGCATCAAGATTATCAATGAAGCTTAATACTTCTGCTTCCTGTACTAATGGTAATACAGGTGATCCATATTCTAATTGTCCATGATGAGATAAAATACAATGACGAAGTAAAATTGCTTCCTCAGATTCACCTAGTCCACATTGATCAGCAATTTGCATTAAACGGCCATGTAAAATAGAAATATGTCCTGTAAGTTTTCCTTCTAAAGTATATTCTGTTGTAATAGGTCCTGATAATTCAATCATCTTACCCAAGTCATGCGCAAGCACACCCGATACTAATAAATCTCGATTCAATTGTGGGTATAATTCACAAATAGAATTTGCTAATTTAACCATCCCAACAACATGTGTTGCTAGACCTCCTAAGAAACTATGATGATTTTTACTTGCAGCAGGATATTCATAAAATCCCTCTCCTACCATTGTAAATAATCCTTGAATAAGTGCTTTGTAATTATCATTTTTAATTGACGAAATAGTATCTTCAACTACTTCTTTCAAGTCTGCTTTAGCAACTTTTGATGCAATTACATATTCACTCAAATCAATAAGTGATTGATCAATAGGTTCAATTTTATGAATACGTAATTGTAAAGCATTATTGTATTTCAATACTTCGCATGATACTTTTTGTACTTGTCCAAGTTGAATAATTTCTTCCTGTTCAGGTTTGATGTCCCACATTTTACCATCAATTGTACCTGTTTTATCCTGTAACACAACAGAAGCATAAGGTGCTCCTTTTTGTGTGATTCCTTTAGTTAAACTTTTTACTAATAATGGTTGTTCCAAGCTATCTTTATCTTGAAAATCACTTACGTATTTATTACTCATCTTTCCACTCCATTTCATCTAAAATTACATAGATGTCTTCCATTTCAAATCCCATTGTTGCGCAATAGCGATACACTGTATTTCTTAATTTAAAACCACTGTATTTTCTTTCATATCGTTTTTTAGCTTTTGCAGCTACTTTTCTAAGATTATCAATTTCTTGTCTTTCATCTTCTGAAAAACTAATTGAAGACATAACATCACTTATAACTGATTCATTAAATCCTTGAATCATTAATTTTTCACGAAGAATTTTCTTCTTCATTTTAACTGACTTTTCTTTAATCGTTGGCTTAATCTTTTCTGCCCATTTACATGCATTGCTTAATTCTGAGTCATCATTCTCACTCATAACTTCTTCAATCATATCAACAGGAATACCTTTTTTCTTTAGTGTACGAACAATTTTATTCTCACCTGTCAATGTAAGTTTCATTGTATATACTGCATTCTTAGTATATTTTAAATCGTTAATAAATCCATGTTCTTCTAGTTTTTCAACAATCTTATTAATTACATATATCTCACATTTAGTATTTTGTGTTAGCCAATCATAAATTTCTTTTCTTGTTCGATCTTTAACTGTGATTTTGCGCATACAAGATTGATAAGCTTTAACACCCTCTTCTTCTTTTTGAAGAGATGCTATTTCTTCATGTGTTAATTTAAATCCTTTACGATATCCGCAATTAAAATAACGTTCTAATGAAACTAATATTTTAATACTTTCAGAATTAGGTGAATCTAAGTAAATTTGAATAAAATCATTTTTAGGTTTGATTTGTTCAATAACATACATGTTACTGTAGTTAGCAATTGCTGACTCATACACATGCATTATTTTACGATAGAACTCTTGTGAATCATAAGGTTTTGCTTTGGTTAAAGCGCGTACAGCCATTTGTTTCTTTGCTTCATCACTAAGATCCATATATTCTTTAATCTTCAATGCGAGCTCTTCTGGTGTTTTAAAGTAGAATCCTGTTTCTCCTTCGACAACTAATTCTTCTAACACGTCATCAGGTCTTGCAAATAATGGTAATCCACTTGCTAGAGCTTCTACATATGTCATTCCTTGTGTTTCAGTTATACTTGCTGATACAAAACAATCAGAAGCATGGTAAAAACTAGGAATATCTTTAGCTGGTTTTTTACCTGCAAATAATACTGTATCTTCCAAGCCAAGTTTTTTAGCTTGTTCTTGCAATATTTCTACATCAGGACCAGATCCTACTATTAATAATTTACATGGTAAACCCATTTTTTTAACATAAGAAAATCCATCAATTACAAAATCAATACTCTTTTCTTGTGCAATTCTTCCCACAAAAGTAACTAATACTTCGTCATCTTTAACATTAAAGTCAGATCTAATTCTTTTAGCAATATCCTTACTTGTATTTTTAGGATTAAACCGATCAAGGTCAAGTCCTGTTGGTACTACGTAAATTGACTTCGTAATACCATAACGAATTAGCATATCTTTAGTTTTTTGACTTGGAGCAATCATCTCCGTACTTGAATCACCATAAAGTCTGCTTAAACTAGCTACCGCTCTTTTAGCAATCTTATCAATCGCATCAGAGTGAATAATGTTTACATAGTGAGTGTAATCCTCATAAGTAGTGTGATATGTACTTACAAGTGGTAATCCTTGTAATTTAGCCACAATACGTGCAAAAATGCCCACACTAAACTCAGTATGTGCATGAACCAAATCTAAATTACATTCCTTTATTCGATTATATGCTGATATATGGATAGGACTTGTCAGTACATAACCATATAACTTCTTTAATTCTATCCCCGATAAACGTATTACATATGGATCTTCATCATCAACTCCACCTTCTGGTTTTGTGGTAATGACATAGACTGTGTGACCATTTTTAATTAATTGTTCACGTAAAATATGAACACTTGAAGCGACTCCATTAATTTCAGGTAAATATGTATCCGAAAATAATCCAATCCTCATTTTAAATTTCTCCTACTCTACTAAATCAGGTTTAGCTTTAGCGTAAATAAATGTTAATCCACCCAATATCATTACAAAATAGTAAGTGATAAAACGCCACAATAACATTATACTTGATGCCCCTACACTACCAAAGATGGTAGAAAACATAAGAATGAACGTAGCTTCTGTTCCACCACTTGCTCCAGGTATTGGTATAAAGCAATTAATCATAGAAACAAACGACGAAAGAGCTAATATATCTAATAAGAAATTCATATCTACAGGTATATTAAGTGCCAATGCACAGAAATATGGAATACTGTAATACACAAGTAAACGAATAAAGTTTGCAATAACAACTTGAACAATTGTTTTGCGATGTCCTTTTAACTTTTTAGTCTCGGAAGCAAAACGTTGTAATTGAATATCTAAGTTAGCTAATGATTTTTCTTTATCTTTTACTATATGTAACTTAACCCCAATTAAAATACCTTTAGTACTAATCCAAGTATATATTTTAGGAAATGTAGCTAATGCCCAAAGTCCAACAATAATAGCCCCATTAATTAAGAAACCAATAAGTACTAGTAAAAAAAACTGTGAATAGTGTTGATAGAAATAAGTAAATCTTAATAAAATTAAGATAAATACCGATGCAACCATTGTTGTTTGATAGATAATAAAATCCATCCACAATATACTTGCAGAATCACTTACACGAACTCCCTGTTTCTTAAATATATATATCTGTGCAAATTGTCCCCCTGATGCACTTGGTGTAACCCCGTGGAAGAAACTCGCAACAAATGCATTTATAACACCTTGTGAAAGTTTATATTTTGGATTACTTAATAACGTTAACTTCCTTAGAATCCAACCTATAATGACTTGATAGAAAATTGCTAATAGTGGTACAGTGATTAACCAACCTACATTAGCATTTAAAATCATTTCTAATATTTCTTTATAGTTATCTTTAAGTGTTAGCCATAATACTAACCCCGTAAATAATACAACTAATGTAATGTTAAATGCATAACTTTTAAATATCTTTTTCCATGTTTTCATGCGCTTATTATACCATTTGTATAGAGTAGAAACAATAAACGGTCGTATTGTTAAGATTTTCTTTAGAATTTAAGCATATACATTGATTATATCAATCATTTTAACCCTAAATACAACACAAAATAATAAGTATTTTTATACTTAACTTAATGAATATATCTTCAATAGATAATAAGAAAAGGTACTACAATGTAGTACCCAATGAAGTCTAAATTCTATTTATGCTTTTTTTCTTTTTACTTCATAGAAACAATATCCAACAAATGCAACTAAGATTACTACAATACCTATTGTAGGATTCTTTAATAATCCCATAGTAACCATGACATCAATACAGTCATGTCCTACTCCTGCTGCACCATATGCAGCATAATCAAATATTGTGAATAATAAAGCTGAACCAAATATTAGTAAGAATCCATAAATTAATCCTGAAATAACTGCACCTCTTCTACCACCAGCTGCATTACCAAATATACCAGCAACACCTCCAGTGAAGAATGCACCAATAATTGATACTAATGGTACAACTTTAAATAATGCACTTGATACAAACATTGCTACGATCATACCAATTACAGCAGTTATAAAACCAATCATTAAACTATTTGGAGCAAAAGCAAATAATGCTGGAACATCAAGTGCTGGAATAGCCCCTGGAACTAATTTATCAGAAATACCTTTAAATGCTGGAACTAATTCTCCAAGGAACATACGTACACCTTGTAATAACACTAGAATACCAGCTGTGAATCCCATTGCTTTTAGTAATCCATAAACGATATAGTTTGTAGTGCCGGCGTATGGTGCAACAACTTCTGGTCCTGCTAAGATAACAACTACAAGATAGAAGATACCCATAACTATTGAAACTGACATTGAAGTATCTTTAAAGAATTCTAATGATTCAGGTAACTTAATATCTTCTGCACTCTTAGTCTTATCACCAAGTAAACCACCAATATATGCTGCTGGAACAGTTCCTAGTGTTGTAAGATGAGCGATTGCAAAATTGTCATTACCAGTAAGTTTTCTAACCATTGGTTGACCTATAGCTGGGAATAGAACCATTAATACCCCTTGCAAAATGGAACCAACCACTATAGTCATTGTTTGATCATAATTAGCAACATATAAGCTACCAGCGATTGCTACTGATAATATCCACATCATATGTCCTGTTAAGAAAATATACTTAAGTGGACTAAATCTAGCAATTAAAACATTTACTAAGAATCCAATTGCCATAATTAATGCACTTGTTGATGCAATTACAGGTACTGCAGATTGCATAGCACCAACTACTGCTTCTGATGATGTAGCAAATCCTTGTAAACTAAATACTGTTGAGAATAAATCAACAAACGGTAAAATTTCTGTAACAATTAAGCCTGATCCTGCACTTAGAACTAACATTCCAATTGCAGTTTTAACAGTTCCCGAGAATACCTCCCCAACTGATTTCTTTTGAAGCATTAATCCAATTAAAGCCACAAGTGCTAATACAATAGCTGGTGTCTTTATTATATTTAATATAAAATCTAACATATTTTATCCCCTTTCTTATATTAAATTGTGTTTCTTAAAATACTCTTCTAATCTGTTCTTTGTTTCCGCGACATCAACAATATTATTGATGAAAACAACATTTTCTTGATCTGCAAAGTTTTTTCTAAAACCCTCTGTAGTTACAATCAAATCGCATTCACGCCCTTTGACAGTTCCCATGTCCCAATGTTCAATGGAACTTTTAATACCTAATTGTGACATAGCTGAATCTACAGTCATTTTCATAATTAAGCTTGATCCAACACCTAAACCACAAACAGTTATAATTTTCATATGGACCTCCTCTCTTTTATAAGCAGTCAATCATGTTGGAGTATTGATTAATATATTCAGCATTGATTGCATCACCTTTGTCCAAATTTGAACTTACATATACTGGTGGAACAGTACCTTTTTCAATACATAATTCAATAGTTCTTGCCATTATCATATCCATGATAGTCATACCTAAGATTGTTGATGTTCCTGTAAACTTAGCTTGCATTTTTTCATGTTCTAAGCAAGCATCCCCTTCAACACATTTGATATCAATTACTACATCAGCAACATCAATTAGTTTCTTTCCACTTGAATGACGACTTGTCACACCATCTGAGAATTGTCTTGAAGTTAGTGCTATTACTTTCATACCAATCTCTTTAGCAGCAAGTGCCATATCAACAACGCCACCATTTCTTCCTGATACTGAAACAATAATCATAGTGTCATCTTTATGCACATCGCATAAATTTAAATATCCATTTGAAAATCCTTCCATTCTTTCTTGCATAGTACTTAATTTAGCTTTAGGAAATAAAGCCAAATGTGGTACCAATAATGCATTTACTGGAACTAAACCCCCAGCTCGATAAAACACTTCCATTGCAAACATTTGAGAGTGTCCACAGCCAAATACATGAATTAATCTTTTAGACGCAACTGAATTAGCACAATACTCTGCAGCTTGTTCAATAGTTGCATCTTCCTCATTAACTTGCTGCTCTAGTTGGTCTTTTAGAATTTCATAAAACTCCTTATGTTTCATACTTCCATCCTCCTTAATAGTTTTGTATGATTTCTAATATTTCTTCTTTACTACCATTGTTAGTTATTAAATCAACGAACTCTTGGTTCTGTAAAAGTGAAGCTACATTTTTTAACATCTCCATGTGACTATCAGAATCAGTTGCACCAAATGCAAATGCACACTTTATTTCTTGATTATCAAAATCATCAAAATAGATTGAATCCTTAAATACAATCAACGATAAGCAAGGTTCAATAACGTTATCACCAGGAGGCCCATGAAAGAAGCAAACCTTTGGTAATAAAATCATATAAGGACCCAACTCCTCAACTACTTTGATCATTGATGGAATAAACTCAGTTTTAATTTTTCCATTTTCTAGCAAAAGCTTTCCAGCCTCACCTACTGCATCTCGCCATGTTTTACAACATACGTTTGTTAATACCAGTTCTTTTGTTAAAGTGTCTTTAATCATATATTTTCCTCTCTTTTGGGAAGGGGACAGTGGTTATGTTGTCATAACCACTTAGCCTTAAAAGAATGAGATAGTCACCTATCTCTATTCTATGATTCGAGTTTTACTGTAAATTCAAATACATCTCCTTTTGAAACAATTGTTGAATAACAAACTATTTTATCATTACTATATGATGTTCGCTTTACTAATAACCCATATTGTTTCTTTGGACAATTTAGTAATCTACATTCTACAGTATTCAATTCTGTTGCTTTAAAGGTTTCTATAGCTCGATTAATCATAATTTGATAATCTTCTTCTAAAGTTTTGTATAAACCCTTTACACTAAAATCAATGTTTAGTAGAAATTCATATTTCTCTTTTACAAAATATGTTTTTTCCAACATGATTGCTACATCTTCTGCACAACGCAATCTTTCAATAAATACTACTTGCTCTCCTTCAGTTATACCTAAGTGTGAAGCTATCTTCGCATCAGCAGAAACTATTGATCTATTAATAATCTTATTTGAAGATATTTTCCCTTGCTTATCCATTTCTTTAGAAAATGAGTATACATTTCCTAAATTTTGAATAATGCTCTTACTAAGTACAAATGTTCCCTTACCTTGAATTTTTTCTAATTTACCTTGTCTTACTAATTCATCAATTGCCATACGTACTGTAATACGTGACATTCCATGTATTTTACACAGTTCTCTTTCAGAAGGTATCATTTGCCCTTTTTTAAGTATTCCTGAATTTATTTGTTCCTCAATTAATTCAGCTAATCTACAGTATAATGGTATCTTGTTAAACGATTCATTCATGTCATAACCACCTTACACCTATAATATAACTGGTCATAACCATTAAGTCAACAACAATTTAAAATATTTTTCTAAAAAAAAGAAAAGGTACTACATAGTAGCACCCCTAAATTTCCATTTTGGTAAAATTCGTTGCAATCTTCATTCTTACTTCATCAACTGATAAGCCATGGAACACTGTCATTACAAAGTCTTTTCCCGCAGTGTATTTATACCAGGAGCCTCCATAATATACTAATTGAGCGCCACTCCAATTTCCAGTAGCAACATTACTTTGATTTACAAATATAAGCGGATCTTGAGACGCAGTTGTAAAATACGCTCTTAAATAATAGTCTTTATTAGTATCCATTCCAGCTGCATTTAATACTGCAGGATCAACCTTATCCCATGTATGCCCTCTTTCTTCAAACAACGTTCTAAGAAGTAGGTCGTTACTAAAAGATCCTCCATTACCATTTGTGACTAGGTTACCATATAAATTATTAAAACAAGTTTGACGTGCTGCGTCAGAATCCTTATCACCTTTAGGAAGTGCTGAACATCTATTAAATTCTGCATTTTGCGCTAACATTTGTTTATATAGTTCTGTTTCGTTAGGACTTACAACAGTCCCGCCACCACTTCCACCTGTACCATGGTGTTTATCACAAACAATTATATCGCTAACTACGCTATATGTACCTTCCCCTGGGCACTCACCTTTACCACCGTAAAACTTACCATTCTTATTAGTTAATACATCTTGGGCAGTTAGATTTTCATCTGACGCCTTTGCTGTTCTATAAATTCTGTTCAATGTGTTTTGATTACTGATACATACAACATCTTTGGAAGTACCAACATATCCATTAACTTGTGGCATTAAAAGTGTTCCTAATACAGATAAAATCGCAATTACAGTGATTAATTCAATCAGGGTAAATCCTCTTTTCTTTTTCATATACTAGTCTCCCTTCTAAACAAACTATTATTTTAATACACTTTCATATATCTTTTTAAGTTGTTGACCCACAGATGTTATACTTCTTTCCTCTGCTGTTTTTCTTCCCTCTACACTTGTTTTAGGTAAAGTTCCTTCAACTATGCCAACAATTTTTCTAATAAACTCTTCATTTGTTGATGCTTTATAACAATTAATTCCATCTTGTAACCACGGATCAAAAGCTCCAATATCTCTCAACAACACTTCCTGTTTAGCAGCTAATGCTTCTAAAACAACAATTCCTTCTGTTTCCTCATATGATGGAAAAAAGAAACAATTAGCATCAATATAAGCACCCTCTATAATAGGTCCTTTAACATATCCTGGAAAAATTACATTGTTTGGATAGTCATCTACAACATCTCTTACTTGTTTTGGTATCATTACTGGATTTGTATAACCAAACCAAATGAATTTGTAATCAGGTAGTTTCTTAGCAATTTCAATGAAATCCAAGATACCTTTTCTTTCAAAATATAAACCTACTGACAAGATTACCTTATCATCTTCTTTTAAACTAAAATATTTTCTAAATGCTTTTATCTTTTCTTCATTATAATCATAACGATCTAAATCTATACCATTTGATACTGCATAGATAGGAAGTGTTATACCATATCCTTCAAGTAATGATTTTGAATAAGGAGTTGGTGTAATAATTGCATCCGCAGTTGTATATAAACTAATTAGTCTTTTTTTAAATATAGGTGCAATTTGATTAGATAAAATAAAAGAATTACGGAAATCTTCTTCAGTTGAATGCGCATGATAGATTACTGCTTTTCCTTCACTTCTAGCTTTTTTAATAATTGCTTCACTATTAAAACCAACCGTGTTGATGTGTAAAATATCAAAACTATCATCCCATGGATCAGTAGTATATTCTATTCCTGCTGATGTACACGCAGCAATTTGATGTTTAAGCGCTCTGCCAATTCCTGAATTTTGTAACACTTTTTCACTTTCGAAGTATAATAAAACTTTCATTTAATCACCTACTCATATTATAGTTTGAATTTAATAAAAATCAAACTCGCTATACTATTGTACCATATAAAAGCCCTAAACATATGTGTTTAGGGCTTAATTAACTGATTTTAATACAGCTTCTTTCTCTTTGATTCAGTTTCGGTTAAGAATAATGTTGTGAAATCTTCTTTGATAACCGGCTTAGAGATGTAATAGCCTTGTCCTAAGTGACAATTTAATTCATTAAGTAATTCAACATCACTACTTAATTCTACGCCTTCACATATAATTTCTTTGCCTAATAAATGAGCTGTCTCAATAATAAGTCTAATTATTGAAACTACCTGTTTACTAACATGACTCTCTTTCAAGAATTTCCTATCTATCTTAATTATATCAACTGGTATTGTATGAATTGAGTTGAGTGATGAATATCCACTACCAAAATCATCCATTGAGAAAACATACCCCTCATTATTTAATTCATGTATCATTTCAATTGTATGCTTAGAGAAATCATAGAAAACACTTTCTGTAATTTCTAGTTCAATACAATGCGTTGGTACATTATACTTTTGAATCATTTCTTTTAATTCTTTGGAAAAATCTTGATGTAAAATAGTTACCCTAGAAAAATTTACTGATATTCTAAAATTAGTATTTTCTAAATGATTATCTTTAATAAACTTGCATACATTTTCTAACATATAAAAATCTAATTCATGAATAAATCCATTTTGTTCAAATAGCGGTATAAAATCATCTGGAAATAAAACATTTCCATTTGCATCATGCCATCTCACTAATGCTTCAGCACCCACAATCCTTAAACTAGGTATTTCAAACTTAGGTTGTAAGTACAATTTAAATTCATCATCTTGCAACGCTCTGGTCGTTTGATTGTTAATCTTACTCTCATAATATAGTCTTTCTAATAATTTTTGATTATAAAACAAAATTGCTCCTTTACCCAAACGTTTAGCATGTTTACGAGCTAAATTAGCATTATCCATGATATTTTTTGCTGATTCTTCTCTTTCTACAATGTAAATACCAATACATAATTTTAATTCATTATAAATATCAAGACTAATTGCTTCTTTCATATTATTCTTCAATGTATTTTTAAAATTATTTATTGTTTGTTCCGTATATTTACACATCATGAAAAATTCATCATTCCCAAAACGTGCACATCCCCCAGTTTCACCAACAAATGCTTGTAATGTCCATCCTATTGTTTTTAGCAACAAGTCACAAATTTGTCTACCATATATTGAATTAAGATATTTAAAATCATCTATATCTATCTAAACAAATAACCGCAAATGGATATCCCAGTTTAGCAGCTTTATTTTTTAAGTCTCTTTCAAAAGCAGCATGATTATTAATTCCTGTTAACTTATCAATATACATTGCTTTTTCAACTTGTTTTTTTCTATACTTATTCCAAAACAAAAAAGTACCAAATGTTAACATCAGATATACGATAAATATTTGTATTAATAATACCAACTGATGATCAGAACATTCTTGTGCTGTTGCTACCATTTCATTTGCTTTTGTAAAGTATTCTTCACTTAAATCGTAAAGTTTATATTTAGATTCACCGCTTCTTACTTTTATAATCTCAAATTTAATTTCAGTCCACATGGTACTCATATCAGACAATTGTTTTTGATATGAATTATTATGAATTTTAATTAAATCATATTTTCCATCACCTGTTTGTAAATCATATAAAACATCATCTAAATAAACTATTAACTCATCATCTTGTTGTTCAAACAACTCTTTCTTAATTAGTTTTTGAGTTGCTCCTCTTACAATACCGCTATAGTTAATAACCTTCGCATATCCAAAGTTTTGAGACAGCGAAAAAACTAGGATTAAAATCGCAATAATCCATATGCAACTATAAATTTTAAGATTATTCTTTTGATTCATATTAGCCTTCCCTTTAATCCTAAGCTCATTATACAAGATGTTTTAGTGAAAAAGATATCATTTTTTTAAAAACACTATAGTTTTTAGCTATAGTGTCATATGTATAAATTTATTTAACAATTCCAAAAGCTACTACATGATTAGGTTCAATTTTAACCTTCTCATACATATCATCAACTTCTGAAAAGTCTTTTACTTGGAAGAATTCAACATCATTAATTGTTTGATTTGGATCCCAGCAAGCTAAGAAATCCTCAACTGCAACCCCATGATCATGAACTCCAACAATAGCTGTATTTACTGAGTTTTCATCCAAATAATTCCATCCCTCTACAAAGTTACCCTTTGGTAATGCATCCTTGTATAAGAATAATAAATATTCAGAACCATCTCTACCATTATAGAAGAATGAGTGTGCAATATGTACTACTCCTTCACTACTTTTATGTGCTAATACAATTCTTTCAAAATTATTTAAGTCTGTTACAATTTTTACTGTTTGTGCCATTACGTATCACCTCTTGTATTAATTCTAGCACATCAACCAGTACTAGAAAAGCCAAAAGCCACTATGATTAGTGGCTTTTAGTAAAATACGGTTAATATAACTGAACCTTCTTATCGTACTAAAGACAAATAAAATGCAGAATCTTAACTCAACAAATTTGGATACTTAAGTTGACTCATATATACCAAAAATTGTAATTTGTATGATTACCTACAGAAAAAGACCCACTCCCGTAGGAATGAGTCTTAGTAGTTTAACTAGTCAGCTAATTTCTTAACTAATTCAGCGTAACGTTTTTGAGCATCAGCTAATGTCTTATCGAACATCTTTTGAGCAACTTCTCCACCTTTTAACTTAGTTAATTGGTTGTAACGAGTTTCGTTTAATAAGAAGTCTTGGAATTTATCCCATTGAGGTTCTTTAGAGTCAATAGTTAATGGTTTTTCATTACGTGGGTCAAAACGATATAGAGCTAAGTATCCGCATTCAACTGCTTTAGCTTGAGTTCTTTGGTGATTTGATAATCCACCTTTAATACCGTGTTCAACACATGGTGAGTAAGCAATAATTAGTGATGGTCCTTTATAGCTTTCAGCTTCTTTGATTGCTTTTAATGTTTGGTTCTTGTCAGCACCCATAGCAATTTGAGCTACGTATACATGACCATAAGCCATAGCAATTTGTCCTAAGTCTTTCTTAGCTGTTGGTTTACCACCAGCTGCGAACTTAGCAATAGAAGCTGCTTGAGAAGCCTTAGAAGATTGTCCACCAGTATTTGAATAAACTTCTGTATCAAGTACTAATACATTAACATTTAAGTCATTAGCAAGTACATGGTCTAATCCACCGTAACCGATGTCATAAGCCCATCCATCTCCACCAACGATCCATACTGATTTACCAATAAGGTCTCTTTCAAGTTTAAGAAGTTCTTTAACTTCTTTACATTTACTAGCTTTAACACCAGCGATTAGTTCGTTTTTAACAGCACGTTGTGCATCACGATCACCCTCAGCTGCGATGTATGTTTCGAATGCTTTCTTCAATGGAGCTTCAACTTTATCTAAGTTAGATTCCATTAGTTCAAGAATTCTAGATTCTTTAACGTTTTGAGCGATAGCCATACCGAATCCATATTCAGCATTGTCTTCAAATAAACTATTTCCCCAAGCAACACCTTCACCGTTTTTGTCATTAACAAATGGAGAAGATGGAGTAGATGAACAGTAAATCATTGAACATCCAGTAGCATTAGCTACTAGCATATCACGTCCAAATAATTGAGATACAAGTTTGTAATATGGAGTTTCTCCACATCCAGGACAAGCTCCAGAAACTTCAAAGTAAGGTCTTAAGAATTGAGAACCCTTAACTGTTGTAGTTGGGAAGTATTGACTCTTGTATTCAACTTCATTGTATAGGTAATCTGCAAGTGGTTCTTGATCAAGTTTAGCGTTAACATCCACCATAGTAAGAGCTTTATTACCAGCCTTACCTGGACATTCAGTTACACATAGTCCACAACCAACACAGTTTGCAGGAGATACTTGTACACGGTATTGCATCTTATCAAGATCTTTACCCATTGCAGGAATTGTCTTGAAAGGCATTGGTGCATCTTTAACTTCTTCATCATTTAAGATAAATGTACGGATTGTTCCATGAGGACAAACATAACTACAGAAACCACATTGGATACAGTTATTTGGATCCCATGTAGGAACTTGAGTAGCAATTGTACGTTTTTCTTTTAATGAAACGTTGTTACGGATAGATCCATCAAGTAAGTTGTATTTAGTAAATGCACTTACTGGTAAGTCATATCCACCTAATGCGTTGATAGCAGATACATGTTCGTCAAAATATTTGTCTTTTGTATTTACTTTCTTATCAACAACTTTAAGGTTAACCCATTCTTTCTTAACTGGAATTTCAACTAATCCGTCTTTACCAGCATCGATAGCTTTGTAGTTTAATTTAACAACTTCATCACCCTTTTTAGAGTAAGATTTCTTAGCAGCAGTCTTCATATAATCAACAGCTTCTGCATAAGGCATAATTTGTTCATTAAGAGCAAAGAATGCAGATTGTAGAATTGTATTTGTACGACGACCCATACCAATTTCCATAGCAATCTTAGTTGCATCAATAATATAGAATTTAGCTTTCTTTTCAGCTAAGTCTCTTAACATACGGTTAGGTAAATGTTTTTCAAGTTCATCTGGTGAGAATGTTGTATTTAATAGGAATGTTCCACCTTTTTTAAGGCTTCTAACCATGTCATATTTGAATACATAAGCATCTAATGAACAAGAAACAAAGTCAGCATTGTTTACATAATATGTAGAACGGATTGGAGTAGGACCGAATCTTAAGTGAGAACGTGTAACTCCTCCAGCTTTCTTTGAATCATATGCAAAGTATGCTTGAGCGTATTGGTCAGTGTTATCCCCAATAATCTTGATTGCATTCTTATTTGCAGAAACAGTACCATCTGATCCTAAACCATAGAATAAACATGAAGTATAATCAGGTTTGATTGATAATGTAGCTGGTTTTAATGATAATTTAGTAACATCATCTTCGATACCGATTGTGAATTCATCTTTTGATTTTGGTTTCTTTAAATCATCATATACAGCTTTGATATGACTTGGGTTAGTATCTTTAGATCCCATACCATAACGTCCACCAGTAATGATAATTTTCTTATTATCCTTAAGAGCATTAAGAACATCTAAGTATAATGGTTCACGAGAACCCATTTCTTTAGTACGGTCTAATACAGCAATTTTCTTAACTGTCTTAGGAAGTACTTTAGTTAAATAGTTACTAGCAAAAGGACGGTATAAATGTACTTTAACTAAACCTACTTTTTCGCCTTTTTCTAATAAAGCATCAATTGTTTCTTTAATTGTTTCAGTAACTGAACCCATAGCAATAATAACGCGGTCTGCATTCTTAGCACCATAATATGTGAAAGGAGCATATTCACGCCCTGTATGAGCACTAATTTCTTTCATATATTTAGCAACTACGTCTGCTACTTTGTTATAATGTTCGTTTTGAGCTTCTCTTCCTTGGAAGAAAATATCATCATTTTCAGCACCACCACGTACAACTGGATTAGTGTGAGGGTTTAATGCACTCTTCTTGAATGCTTCAACCTTTTTCATATCTACTAGACCTTTTAAATAGTCATAGTCCATAACTTCAATTTTTTGAATTTCATGAGAAGTTCTAAATCCATCAAAGAAATGAATCATTGGAACAGAAGCATCAATTGCACTTAAGTGAGCAACTCCTGCTAAATCCATACATTCTTGAACTGAATGAGAACAAATCATTGGTACACCAGTTTGACGACAAGCGTATACGTCTTCATGATCACCAAAGATGTTTAATGCACGACCAGCTAATGCACGTGCTGCTACGTGAATTACACCTGGTAATAGTTCCCCTGCCATTTTGTAAAGGTTAGGAATCATTAACAATAAACCTTGTGAAGCTGTGAATGTTGTAGCTAAAGCACCACCTTGTAATGCTCCATGAACAGCACCTGCTGCTCCACCTTCTGATTGCATCTCAACAACTTTAACAGTTGTATCAAAAATGTTTTTACGACCTTGTGATGCCCAAGCGTCAACTACTTCTGCCATTGGAGACGAAGGAGTGATTGGATAGATACCTGCTACTTCACTAAACGCATACGCAACGTGACCAGTAGCGGTATTACCATCCATAGATTGGAATACTTTTTTAGATGTCTTACTCATCATAAACCTCCTAATTGTTTAAACATATCCATTATAGAACAAATGAAAACGTTTTAAAAGTTTATCTAAGACATTTTTTGTAAAATTGCTTATTTATCACACACTTTTAAAGAAGTACTACATTATTATAAAAGTTTTGAATATTATTCAGATTAAGTTTTTTATTCTATAGTTTTATAATTAGATTATCTATTTGATTAAATATTAGCTCTCCTGAACGACTCTAAGATAGATTCTAAATCTCTTTTCTATTCTC